>JAKIVC010000034.1 GCA_021647245.1 Gammaproteobacteria bacterium | reverse complement strand
CTACCTCTAACGCAAGCACCCACACAGATTACTTGATCAATTTTTTAAAGAGCGGTTCGAGTCTTTCGATTCGAGGTGGCGAATTATACTCCGCCAGTTTTGCTTGTCAATAAGTATTTAAAATTATTTACTTATCAAATACTTGAACAACAATATACGCTTGCTAAGTACCGACTCATTCCAATCATGAACTTATTATTTAACCCTAAGTACAATCCGGCTTCGCCGCTTCTCTCCCCGGCTTTAACCTGACTGAGCGGCGCATTCTACGCCTTTTCTATCCACCGTCAATAACTTTCTTAGGTTTATTTTACATCGAGAAAAATAGACAAAAAACGACAACTGCCCGCACTTTACAAAAAGCCTTACGCTGCCAGCATAAATATTGTGAAGTATGCAAAATTATAACAAGCATGCAGGATAACTCCCGGCAAAATACTATTGTACCGGTCACGGAACCATCCAAATACCAGCGATGGAAATATCACAAGTAATGCCCACAAAAACGGTTGTACCACCATATGTGCGGTAACAAAAAGTAAGCTCGTCACTCCGTTAGCCGCCGTAAAGCCCAAAATGGAGAGTCGAGCAGAGCGACAGCGAATCAGTTGGCGCTGAATAACACCTCGAAACAGCCACTCCTCAAGAACCGGATAGAGCAGGACAAGCCACAATAACGACTGCCACGTCAACGCTGTGGCGACAACAGGCCCCCTATCCTGAAGCAGCAACCCGCTAACCAACGGCCCAAGCAAGAGTGCCAGCCAAAACCATCGATCCCGAAGCAAGCCCCCGTGAGTAGCTATGCCGCTACTGCATTCATTACTCATCCCCTGCTAGATTACGCAACTCAACACGGCGGTTTTCGGCTCGCCCTGCGGGAGTACTATTATCTGCAATGGGTTGCTCTTCCCCATAGCCTTTAACTGTAAGCGAATTTTTACTCACACCTTGCTCTATCAAGTAGTCACGCACTGAGTTAGCTCGCTGCTCTGACAGTGACTGGTTATATCGAGCTGAGCCACTGTTATCAGTATAGCCCGCCACTTCCACACGCAATCCAGGGTAGCGCTTAAGTGTTCCCGCCACCTTGTTGAGCACCTCAGCAGAGCGGCCAATAAGCTTTGATGAGCTTGTTGCAAAGGTCACACCATCGAGAGTAATAACCTCTTTGAGCTGACAGCCTGAGTCATCCACTTTAACCGCTGGTGCCGTTGCAGGACACACGTCGATCAAGTCAAAAATTCCATCACCATCACTATCCAAGTTAATCACTATGACAGACTCAGGAATGGGTTCAGATGCTAGGGCAGGCTCCGGCTCAGGAATGAGCTCAGGTTCTGGGGCAAGCTCGGGAACTGGCTCGGGAACTGGCTCGGGCTTGAAAGCAGGCTCTGGTTGCTGGACAACCGCTGGCGGGGCACTACCAAAGCGCTTCAACACTCCAAGTGTCAATAACCTAGCATCCGCATCATACAGGTCCATATTGACACGCAAAGCCCAGCCATCACCGACACCATACTCACCGCCCAGACCGAGCGTTAGGTGTGTATTATTACTCCGCTCATAAGGTATATCGGCACTATTTTTCATGCGCCCGACACCGGCTTTTAGGTAAGTTGACAACCCCTCCCGATCCTCTTTCTGGCGATAAAAATAGTAGAGAGCACCCACACCAAGATCTTTGTAATCAACACGGCCAACGGGGGCTAATTTAGCCTCTCCAAGATCGGAATAGTAAAGCTCAAAACTCACACGCTCGCTGAAGTCATAACCCAGGTAGAGGGTATAACCACTACTGTATTCATCTTCAACACTATAGATCGTGCCATCGGTGTCCGGCTTAACATACGACAAACCTGGCCCAATACCTGCGCCAATATAGATGGAGTCATCCTCTGCTGCCGACACTGTAGATACGGTTAAGATGCTAAAGCCAACCATCAATAACACGTGGCATAATTTCGCCGTTCGCCCTTTCATTATCGACCTCCCCCAAAAAGCACTTTACGAATATTACCACCCATCAGCGCCAACATTGAGAATAGCAGCAACAGGGGGAGCGTCGGGTCAATCGTGGTGCCCGGCCCTGCAGCACTACAACCACCAACGCCCTTCAGACCCGTCTTAACCGCACTTCGCTCACTCTCTAGATAGTCAGGCAATCCATTATTATTGAGGTCGACTATTGTCAGACTAGAGATCGCATTATCATCGTATCCATCGCCATTAGCATCCGTATAATCATCTACCCTGCCATTTCCATCGCTGTCTACACCACCCACTTCGACTAAATCAAAAACACCATCATTGTCTGCATCAACATCGAGGTAGTCAGCAAGACCATCGCCATCCCTATCAACGGGCATACCGCCATTGTAGTTAACGATGCCGCTATCAGGCGAGCTTTCAACAATATCGGCAAGGCCGTTAGTATCCGCAGCACCGTTACCATCAATCATTCCATTATTGTCACTATCTAGTGATAGTGGGTCGTCTACTCCTGACTCGATCAAATCACTAATGCCATTGTTATCACTATCAAGGTCACGACTATCCGGAATGGAATCTCCATCGCTATCAACAGTACCGCCACCCTCCTGTAGGTCTGGGATGCCGTCGTTATCATCATCCAGATCCAGATGATTAAGTACGGCATCTCCATCGGTATCAAGGTGCGGTAATGGCGTCTGATTTACTCCATCGTCAAAACCATTACCATCAATATCGACAAAACCATCAATCATGCCATCGCCGTTACTGTCTGAACCACCCACTTCGACCAAATCAAATATACCATCATTGTTTGCATCAACATCGAGGTAGTCAGCAAGGCCATCGCCATCAGAGTCGGTCACCCCACTGGAGACGCCCACCGCAACACCATGTGAGTTGACAGCGACAGGCGACCCTGTACCGATAGTGCCATTTGAATCAGGATCACTACCGCCATTTTCCAAAACATCAGAAATGCCATCGTTATCACTATCCAAGTCGCGGAAATCTTCGATTCCATCACCATCGCTATCGACCGGTGTGCCGCCGTTATAGTTAACAATTCCGCTATCGGGCGTGTTTTCAACCGCATCAGCCAGACCATTGCTGTCTGTCGCACCATTATCATCAATGATGCCATCACCATCGCTGTCCAGTGATGTAGGGTTGCTTACTCCTGACTCAATCAAGTCATAAATACCATCGTTGTCGCTATCGAGGTCTCGGCTATCCGGAATGGAGTCACCGTCGCTATCAACCGCACCGTCACCCTCTTGAATATCTGGAATGCCATCATTATCGTCATCTCGATCCAGGTAATCAGACACACCGTCGTTATCGGTATCATCCCGATCCCGGAAGTCGGGAGTTCCATCACCATCAGAGTCAATAAAGGGCAGCGGTGTCTGCTCTAGGCCGTCATCAAAACCGTTCCCGTCAGTGTCAACAAAGCCATCAATCAAGCCATTGTTGTCACTGTCCTGGCCACCACCTTCAACTAGGTCGTAACCGCCATCGTTGTCAGAATCCAAATCACGATAGTTGGCAAGACCATCATTATCGGTATCAACTGATGGCAGCGGCCCACCGTTGGGTATACCTGCCGCATTGACAACGGGTGAAATATCACTGCCAATGATGCCATCTCCATTATCATCGCTGCCACCCACTTCAGTAACGTCGGGGATACCATCATTATCACTATCAAGGTCAAGATAATCAGCCACCCCATCACTGTCAGTATCAAGCGAAATCAAGCTGCCTTGGTCAGGAATGCCATTTGAATCAACATCCGGTGCCGTCGCTACCATGCCATCACCATCCGAGTCCAAGCCATTCAATTCAACCACATCAAAGAGGCCATCATTGTCACTATCCAAGTCCCGAAAGTTGGCAACCCCATCATCATCACGATCAAGGGCCGGCAGCAATACACCAAGGTAGGCTCCATCTGTATCAACAGCAACGACACCACTACCAATGAGGCCATCATTATCACCATCTACACCTGCAGATTCGATAACATCATTAAGACCATCGTTGTCGGAATCAAGATCTCGAAAATCATTAACACCATCACTATCGCTGTCTGCAATGTTGTAGTTGATCTCTCCACTTTCAAATGCGTTTTCTACCACATCAGCCAGACCATTATCACCAAAGTCACTATCTATACGCCCATCGTTATCTGCATCAAGACCCCTTGGATTGGCAATTCCGGATTCAGTCAGGTCAGAGAGCCCATCGTTATCCGAATCGATATCGAGAAAATCCGGCACGCCATCAGCGTCACCATCCGTCATCCCTTCCTGCAGATCCGGAATACCATCATTGTCACTATCCAGATCCAGATAGTTGGCAATGCCATCGCCATCACTATCTATGGCGCCTTCATCACCATTATTCACACCATCGCCATCGGCATCAGCTAATGGGTCAAAAGTGACATTAACGGTACGAGTCACTTCAATCGCTGCATTACCCTCCGCATCAGTCACATTGTAAGTCACGGTGTAGCTGCCTACAGTGTTGGTATCCACCGGGTTAACAGTGACAATGCTGCCGGTAAGATCACCATCGATATTATCCGATGCAGTGGCTCCGGCATCGGTGTAGGTGCTGCCCAGCTCGATACTGATCGGGTCACTGCCGATCAGGGTAATCACAGGGACAGTGACATCAGCGGTGACATTCACGACACGGGTCACTTCGGTGGCGTTGTTGCCTGCGGCATCAGTGACGTTGTAGGTGACGGTGTAGCTGCCTACGGTGTTGGTATCCACCGGGTTAACAATGACAATGCTGCCGGTAAGATCACCATCGATATTATCCGATGCAGTGGCACCAGCGTCGGTGTAGGTTTCACCCTGCTCGATACTGACCGGATCACTGCCAATCAGGGTAATCACAGGGACAGTGACATCAGCGGTGACATTCACGACACGGGTCACTTCGGTGGCGTTGTTGCCTGCGGCATCAGTGACGTTGTAAGTCACGGTGTAACTGCCTACGGTATTGGTATCGACGGGATTGACGGTGACGATGTTGCCGCTAAGATCACCATCGATATTATCCGATGCAGTGGCTCCGGCATCGGTGTAGGTGCTGCCCAGCTCAATGCTGATCGGGTCGCTGCCGATCAGGGTAATCACGGGCGCGGTAACATCCAACATGCCAACTGCCTCAACTCGACTCACCGAAGCCCCCGCCAAATCGAGCTGATCAAAATAGGTGACACTTATATCGTTACCGGGCATCACATTCAAACTACCATCGTTATTCACCCCCGCAACAGCACTCTCTACTGTACTAAAAACGCGACTAAAGACACCGGTATTAATACCCGTTTCAGTGAGGCTAACCTGCTCCTGCTCCCCTGTAATGGGGTTAGCAACAACTACCGTCACTGTCTCAGCAACTGAGGGGATGACATTGATATCAGCATCGTTGACGATAATGGTAAAGTCACCCCCAGAATCACTTTGTCCCGGAACGGTAAGCAGACCATCGGTGCCGGTTTGAAGTGTGTCATCAGAAACAATTGCAGTTAATGCCGTATAAGTGGAGGAGAGCCCGTAAACATAAGTATCCATATAGGCTTCATTACCTATACTGGTAGCGGTAAAGTTACCCCAAGTATGTTTTCCGGCAGGTGTTGATGCTAGCGCACCATCGGGAAGGTTGGAGCTACCCGCAAGGAATGTTGTATCATCCCAATAAACAGTAGTATCGACTACGCTGCCGTCGCTATTTGCCAAAAATATAGTCAGGCCATCTTCAGTGCCACCACTGGTCTCTGCATCACGAGCGACGAAATGGTATTCACCAAGACGTACCTGTAAATTAGCACTGTACTGGCCATCTGCCAAAACAACACCATTGGCACCCGCTCCATCCCATGACACTTGATTCAACCCCGCCACCATATTGCCGAGCAGCAGCTTATCGCCAGCCCCATAGACACCGTTGCTATTTGTATCGATGGTGATTGCGTAAGTACCCGCAATATCAGAGGTAAACTCAAAATTACCGCTATCCTGAATGCCACCGGTCGCCACAGGCGAAATCGCGTAATCCTGACCTGCATCATCAATGAAGGTCAAACCACCTGTCAGCACTGGCGGCTCGGTTGGACGTGGATCGGCAATCACCGGGTAACTCATATATTGGGGGAACTTGGCCGTGACTGTACGGCCGCTTCTTGGGGTGCTATAACCGGAATAAGGTGCATCCACACCTAAATCATTTGCCACAAGTGTGTATACATACCCAGCGAAATTATTAAGATCGAGCACCCAGACGTAATTAGTGTCAGGCCGCCCTCCTGGCACAAGGGCATAGTAATTGGCATCAGTCGACCCAACCTGCCCAAAAGTGTCAGCATCAAACCTCCACCCATACGCCCACAACCGACCACCGGCAGCAGAGGGGTCGGGATTTGTCAGTGCATCAGGAGTTACTGTAATATCAAAACGTCTTAAATTAACACTGGAAACACTCTCCAACTGAACGGTGAACACACCGCTGGTGGTTGTGGTATAGCGAATCGGCGCCGTGAGGGGCGCTGTAAAAGGATCTGCGCAATCAACATTGCTGGGCACATCACCTGAACTATAAACTGTCGCATTACTGGGATCGAGGATTGTCACACTGACGGTGTCAACATTAGAGTTGCCACAAAGAGAGACATTAATCACCTCACCCGCAGCAACAATGTCCACCTTCTGAGGGTAAGTTGAATTGCTAAGGTCTCTCAAAGACTGATTCAAACCTGCTTGAAAACTACCCTCTGCACTTGCGCCAAAGGATACAAGAGCAAACAATACAACACATGTAATCTGAAGACCCAGCAACCTCATTCCAACTTCCCTCTTCTACTCTGGCATCAGCATACATACGAGAGTTTTAATATGAAATAATACAAATTTAACAACTACCAATAACGCCTTTAAATTCGCAACCTTTAATTCTAAATTAAAGCAAACCAGTTTAAAGGTGCACCCTTGCAAAGCGCCTAAAATATTGGGCAACTACTCAGGGCACTCATCTTTCCCCTCAAATCGAAGTGTGTTCGTACGAAAAGGGAGGAGCATATAGGGCATAGGTAGCCGATTGAACACGAAAATAACAAAGCGTTGAGGTAAAAGATGAATACACTGAATATAACTACAACATCGGTACTAAACAAACCCCACCAACCCGATGTTCCTTTTTAAAAAGCGTACCAAAACACACACCAAAATACCAGAAACCACCCATAACTAGCTGTTACTTAATAAATTTTTCGTTCAGCAAACATTCAGCTTGGGTGATGTATAGTGGTTATCAAGTTAGGATGACTACCGAAAAATAATTCATTGATGAAATCACATAACGATATACAGAAAAGGGGAATACCATGAAATTGAAACTTCTATCTGCTGCACTGATCTCAGTTGTACTTTCTGCAGGCACTGCATCTGTTGCGGTTGCTGATGAAGCACTGGCAAAGAAAAGCGGCTGCCTGACTTGCCACAGCATCGACCGTAAAATGGTTGGCCCATCTTTCAAAGATATTGCCGCATCTGACCGTGATCGTGACACCATGATCCACAGTGTTCAGAAAGGCAGCAAGGGTGTTTATGGCAAAGTAATGATGCCACCTAACTCGCCCCGCATCTCTGATGAGAACATCGGCAAGCTGGTTGACTTTATTCTTACTCACAAGTAAGTAATACCGCGCCACTCGATGATTGTAAAGGGCTGCTTCGGCAGCCCTTTTTACGTTTATATCTTGGGTTAAAAGTCGTAGAATAAGCGGATACTAAATGGGTAAGCCCCTTATGCGTATACTAATTATCGAAGATGAAGAGGCTCTCCTAGAGCAACTCGGCAGCCGCCTGCATGATGAAGGCTATGTGGTCGACCTTGCGGCTGATGGCAGAGAGGGGCTGTACAGGGGTCGCGAATATGAAATCGACCTGGCAATTATTGACCTGGGCCTTCCCGGGGTATCAGGGATTAGTGTTATCGAACAGCTGCGCGAGGATAAAAAACAGTTCCCTATTCTCGTCCTCACCGCACGTGGCCGCTGGCAAGATAAAGTAGAGGGGCTGGAAGCGGGGGCTGATGATTACATGGTAAAGCCCTTTCATATCGAAGAACTCATTGCTCGGGTAAAGGTGCTGTTAAGACGCTCAGCCGGCATCGCCAACCCCATTTTCACTATCGGATCGCTCTGTATTAACACCACAACGCAACAAGTCACAAACAACAACAAGGTGATTGAGTTAACCGCTTTTGAGTATAAAGTGTTTGAGTACCTTCTCTTCAACCCCGGAAAAGTAATCTCCAAAACAGAGCTGACAGAACACATCTACGACCAGGACTTTGAGCGTGATAGTAATGTTATTGAGGTATTCATTGGCCGATTACGCAGAAAACTCGACCCGCGCAACCGGCTAAACCTGATCGAAACCCTACGCGGGCGCGGCTACCGCATCAACCAAGAGCTCATAAAACAATGACCTCCATCACCAGTCGCTTACTCTGGGCCGCCACCATCATTGTTATACTTTTTTTTGGCATTACCGGTGTTACGCTTGATCGCTTCTATCAAACAAATGCGGAAGATGCGCAACGTAACCGCCTGCTGGGCTACTTTTATGAAATGATCAATGCGATTGAATTTTCCCAGCAGGGGAAACTAGCACAACCACGCCTGCTGCCAGAGGTTCGCTTTGCCATTCCAAACTCAGGCCTCTATGCCCAGATAACCCTCAATGATGGTCAGATAATATGGACCTCCGATTCAGCACGAGACCTGGTTATCCCCTTCAGGTATGGTTTAAGTCGAGGCACCCAGGAGTTTGGGGCAACGAAAGATGACAAAGGCTTTGAATACTTCTACTACAGCTTTGGCATCTCATGGGATGAGACCACCCCCATACCCAAGGGCTACACCTTCACTGTAGTAGAGAGCTCAGAAACATTTCATGCTGAAGTGGCCTCCTTTCGCAAAGGGCTATGGGGTTCTCTGGCGGGTGTAGCGCTTTTACTGCTCATGGTACAAGGGGCTATTTTGCGCTGGGGATTACAACCACTACGCCAGGTAACCGATGAGATGAAGCAGATTGAATCCGGCGAAAAACCGGCACTGGCAGGTAATTATCCACTGGAAATTCGCCGTCTGACTGACGATTTAAACACCCTTCTCCACAGCCATCAGGAAAACCTTAAACGCAACCGCACCGCCATGGGTGACCTTGCGCATAGCCTGAAAACACCGCTCGCCCTGCTTCGCAGCAGTGCCGAAAGTGACTCCACCGACCCGGCACTGCAGAAAGCCGTCAACAATCAGGTTGAGCGCATGTCACAAATCATTGAATATCAACTACAGCGTGCGACAACCGCTGGGCGAAGTGCTTTTGCGGCAGCGATTAAAGTGGAGCCACTGCTCACAAAGATCCTCAGCAGCCTGGATAAAGTCTACCGCGACAAGCAGGTTCATTTACGCACTCAGATTAGCTCAGATGTGGTTTTTTATGGTGACCGTGATGATTTAATGGAGATCACTGGCAACCTGGCTGACAACGCTTATAAGTGGTGCGAAAAGCAGGTCATTGTCTCGATTCGAAACATCAACTCAGCATCAACTCGACCTGGACTCAGCATCTCAATAGAGGATGATGGCCCCGGCATTCCGGAAGAGAAGGTAGAGCAAGTGCTACAGCGGGGTATCCGTGTGGATGAACGTGTCAATGGCCACGGCATAGGTCTGGCGATTGTGAATGATATCTGCTCAGCCTATGGAGGAAAAATGAAGATTAGCAGCGGCCTGCTCAGCGGCAACCGGGTAGAGATCGTTATTCCGGGTTCGTAACACACCTTCGCTAGCCAACCACAGACGATGACCCTTCGCACCAACACAGAACAATCTGTTATCCCTAATCCCTAGGTAGAAGCGCGAAATGATGTGTAAACGTTTGGTTTCACAGTGAAACTAAAAATATTAGTCGCACCCGCAGGTTCGGCAGCTATTTTTTGTTTTGCTGTGGAATCAAGCGCTTGTGCAGCATGCGTGTTTCTATCTGGGGATTAGGGGTTATGGGTTTCGCGCCACTATCACCACTCTTTTTGGCGCAGGGTAGCCCTCAATCGTCAAATTATGATCATTTGGATCAAGGAAATCGACCAGCGACTCAAACCTCATCCACTCAGTAGTACGCTGCTCATGCACTGACGTTTGATTCAAATCAACCACTCTAATCTCTTTAAAACCAATACGGCGAAGCCAGAGTGCCAAGGTCGCGGGCGAGGGAATAAACCACACATTACCCATTTTGGCATATCGCCCTTCAGGCATTAGCACCTCACCCAGCTCACCCTCAACAACCAAAGTCTCAAGCACCAGCTCCCCTCCTGGCTTAAGGCAGCGGCGCAACTCTTTCAAATGGTCAAGGGGTGAGCGGCGATGGTAGAGTACTCCCATTGAAAAAACGGTATCAAACACCGGAAGCAACTCCGGCAGCTCCTCCAGCCGAAGGGGCAGCACATCCACCTTCGGTGGCACTGCCATCAGTTGTTTTATGACCCGAAACTGCATCACAAACAGCGGGCTGGGGTCAATGCCAATAACCTGCTCAGCCCCTTCGCCCGCCATACGCCAGCAGTGATAACCGCTTCCACACCCCACATCAAGTACTCGACGACCCGCCAATGGAGAGATGTGGTTAACCAGCCGCTGCCATTTCCAGTCTGAGCGCCACTCGGTGTCTAAATCAACACCAAACAGTGTGAATGGCCCTTTCCGCCAAGGGTGAAATTGTTGCAATTTAAGCGCAAGCTCACTCGACTGCTGATCACTGATCTCATCCGGCCTGCCGATACGCACTGTGGTTTTAATATCCAGATCTTCACTTTTAATATCTGGCAGCGAGTCCAGTACCGCCTGCCAGCGCGGCAGGTCACCATGTCGCGTAGCAGACAACCCCTTCTCAAACAGAGCCGGCAAGCTATGATACCAAGGTGCCAGATCGCCCTCTTCTATCGAGGCAAAAAAATGTTGATAATCGATCATTTAACGGCCAGCAACGAGGCGAAGTTAAAGCATTGAAACCAGACATCCGCACTTGAAAAACCGGTCTGCATCAAGCGCGCTCGATGCTGAGGAATTGTTTCGGGAATAAGTACGTTATCAATCGCCTGACGCTTCTGGCTTATCTCCAGGTCACTATAACCATTGGTTTTTTTAAAGCTATGGTGCAGGTCAGTAAAGAGTGGCTGTTTATGGGCATCTTCAAAGGCTATTTTTTCCGATAAAACCAAAATACCCCCAGGCCGAAGCCCTTGATAGATATTATCAATCAGCCCCTGTCGCTGCTCCGGCTGGATAAATTGCAAGGTATAGTTGAGTACCACCATCGATGCATTTTCAATCTCAAGCCGCGAGATATCGGCCTGCCGAAACTCCACCGGAAAATCAGCCGGATCCTGTGCAAGCAGCACCTTGGCGCGCTCGATCATTGCCGCTGAGTTATCCACTGCAATAATCTTCCCGCGCTGCCCCTGCAGCGCCTTACGCATGGTTAAGGTAGCCGCGCCGAGGGAGCACCCCAAATCATAGAGGTGGCTATTGGCACTAAAATATCGCTTAGCCAACACACCCGTTGTCGCAATCACCGTACTGTAACCCGGCACTGAGCGCTTGATCATATCGGGAAATACCGAGGCGACCTTGTCGTCAAATTTAAAATCAACGATCTCATCGAGCGGTGTGGCGTAAATGGCATCTGGCTTCATGATGTGCAACTGGAAAATTAAAGAGCAATTATAAGTCAGCCAACCGCCAAACAGAAGTAAACCGACCACGACAATACAAACTTCTACTTCTGGCTGGACTAAAAAGCCACCAGCCAGCCCGCCTTTACCGCTCTTATCTAGATTAAAAATCAGCTGCCTAAATCGCTAATTTTAACAGCACAATAACATTTAAAGCCCAGAAAATAGTCTCGCCCAAAAGAGATTAAAAAAACACTTGTAATCATCAACCTACTTCGCCATAATGCGCTCCATCAACTCGCGGCTAACAAGCCCAAGATGATGATAAAGACCTAGTGGAGCGGTAGTTCAGTTGGTTAGAATACCGGCCTGTCACGCCGGGGGTCGCGGGTTCGAGTCCCGTCCGCTCCGCCACTTACTCAGATGAAATAGTGACTATTTCATCCATGAAAACCGCAAACTGAAAGGTGCGCGGTTTTTTTGTGCCTGCCACATTGAAGCTCGCTCTAATTCACCTACCATTAGATGATGCGTTATCTCATCGCCATCGCCATTTTCAACATCGCTTGCATTAACCAGGCCGTCTGGGCAGAGCCTTACCAGGCCAAGGTAATCCATGTGTGGGATGGTGACTCAATTGTTATCTCAACTGAAAGCGGATCACATCAAATACGGGTTTTTGGTATTGATGCACCTGAAAAAGGTCAACCCTTTGGCCGGGAGGCCAAACATTATCTTGAACAGCTACTGACCAATCAAAGCGTCACCATCGAGCCGCTAGAGCAAGACCGCTATCAACGCACCATCGCGAATGTGACACTACAGCAAAAAAGTGTAGCGAAGCTTCTCGTTGAGCAGGGGTATGCGTGGGTGTTTAGACGTTATAACTCCGACAAGTCGCTCATCAATCGGGAAAAGAGAGCCCGACAACAGAAACGGGGGCTTTGGCAAAACAGCAACCCGACACCACCCTGGCGATGGCGAAGAAAAGAGTAACGAGTCAGCGTATTTATCTTTCACCTCAACGCTTCGTTGTTTTCGGAAAAATATAAACACGCTGAATAGTTGCGACCTTACTTACTTCTCTTTGGAAAAAGCTTCTGGCGCTCACGTTTCTTTTTCTCTGCTTCTATCTTGTCAGTTTGGCGCTTAGTTAAGGTTTTCTTTTTGGTTGGTTTAAAAGGGTTGCTGGTCGATTTGAACTCCAGACGAATCGGCGTACCTTCAATTTTGGTCGCCTTACGGAAAAAATTGGCCAGATAGCGTTTATAGGCAGCGGGAATAGCGCTTGTCTGGTTACCGTGAATCACGATAATGGGCGGGTTTTTGCCCCCTTGGTGTGCATAGCGCAACTTAATACGATGTGCGCGCACCACGGGGGGCTGGTGTGCTTGCACTGCCTGCTCCAGCAATCGAGTGAGGCGCGGCGTTGAGAGATCGGTCAGTGCTGAGGCGTAGGCTTTTTCTACCGATTTATAGAGTTCCCCCACGCCACTGCCATGCAGCGCAGAGATAAAGTGAAATTTAGCATAATTAATAAACGTCAGTTTACGCTCCAGATCAGCTTTAATCTTTTCGCGGGCATCATGGGAGATGCCATCCCACTTATTGACCGCAATCACAATCGCACGACCACTGTCGATAATATTACCCAGCAAATTAGCATCCTGGTCGGTCACTCCAGAGTGAGCGTCGATCACCAACAGTGCAACCTGACACTCCTCAATGGCTTGCAGTGTTTTGATAATACTGAACTTCTCCACCATTTCGGAGACTTTCTTTTTGCGGCGGATGCCCGCTGTATCAATTAAGGTGTATTTTTTTCCGTGGCGTTCAAACGGGATTTTAATCGCATCGCGGGTGGTTCCCGGCATATCGAAAACCACCACCCGCTCTTCACCCAAAATACGGTTAACCAGCGTCGATTTGCCCACATTGGGTCGACCGACGATGGCAATGCTAATACCGCTATCTACGCTCTCAGAGGCCTCTTCCTGGGTTTCAGGCATCACCTTGTCCATCATCGAGCGCACCCCCCGACGATGGGAAGCGGCAATAGCAAAATGCTCGCTAAAACCTAGAGAGAAAAAGTCGCTCAGCGCCACATGATGATCAAGACCATCGACCTTATTGACCACGATATAAATGGGCTTTTCGGTGATGCGAAGATGACGGGCAATGCTTTTATCGCTCGGTGTCAAACCCGCACGGGCATCCACCAGAAAAAAGATAATATCAGCCTCTTCAATGGCCGCCATGGACTGCTCGGCCATTTCAGTTTCGATACCATCCTTATCCCCCGTCAAACCACCGGTATCGACCACAATATAAGGGCTGGGACCCACTTTTCCATAGCCGTAGTTTCGGTCTCGGGTCAACCCGGGTTGATCCGCTACCAGTGCATCCCGACTATTGGTCAGGCAATTAAACAGCGTAGATTTTCCTACGTTTGGGCGACCAACTAGGGCAACAACAGGTAGCATAAGGCTATAAACTCAATTAGTGTCTGAAACGGGTCAAATAACCCAGGTTATCCAGCACCAGCAGCGAGCCATCACTCAGTTGCTGCGGTGCCACATTGATACCAATATCTTCATCATAAAAATCGGGAAGTGCGGAGTGATCATAATCATCCCACAGATCCCACTCCAGCCCCTGTAATCGGGCTGCAAGCTCTTTCACCGCAGTGCGTGAAAGGTACTCTCCACTGGCTGTCGCCAACCAGTAGAGGTAACCATCATCAGCAGCCACAATTAACACACCCTTGCTGATGAGCGGCTGCGTCAATTTAAGCCCACTCAGCTTCCCCTGGGTCCACAGGGTCGCACCTGTCGCCTGATTAATCGCACTGACCTTACCTTCAGAATCACTCAGATAGAGGTTTTCACTATCGGCTGCCATGCCACTATAGGAGGAGAACTCACGAATCCAGACCACGCGACCACTGCCAATATCCAGCGCGGCCACCCGCCCTTGGTAACTGACCACATAAATCACACGACCTACCCTGACCGGCGTTGCATCAATATCAACCATGCGCTGCAACTCTGAACGACCCCGTGGAACCGCCACCGTCTGCAACCATCGAACCACGCCACTCTGTAAGTCAAGCGCCACCACCTTGCCATTCCCAAGCCCTACCAGCACCAGCCCCATGGCATAGATGGGTACACTGGTACCACGCAGTGTCAGTGCAGGTACTTTGTATTGATAGGCCCACAACTGCTCACCATTTTGGGCTGACAACCCATAGACATAACCATCATTACTGTGAGCCACCACATATCCATCAGCCACAAGGGGGGCGGAGAGTATTTCACTTGAGAGCTGGCTGCGCCACACTTCAGCACCATCTGCCGGCTGCAGTGCTATCAACTCACCCTCAGAGGTGCCTAACAGCAGCAGACCCGAATCGAGTGACAGGCCGCCACTCACAATAGTACCCACCTCATGTCGCCAGACGGTATCACCGCTCACCATGTCAATGGCATAGATAACCCCGCGCCAATCCGCACTGTAAAGAAGGCCATCCGCTTGCACCGATTGTAATTTAACAAATCGTTTACCCAGGCTCACTGAGATGCGTTTGGACCAGAGAGGCTCGGTAGCGAGCAGGTTATCCCGCTCGGCGAGCGCCTCTTGTTGCCGTGTTTCCGGCGATTTTTCGGCAGCCAGAAGCGGCGGCACCGTAGCTAGCATCAGCAGCAGATAAAGTAGATATTTTAGCGATTTCAAAAGACTATAGACCTGTAATATCATCCAACTTTATTTGCAACAAGTGAGCACGCTGATCACCCTCGGGAGCCAGTGCCGCCAGTGCATCTTTATAGGCTTTTTGTGCTTTGTCGATCTGTTTTAATGAGACATAAATATCACCGCGCACTTCATCACGCTGACTCGCCACATAAGCAGCCTTAACATTGTCCAGCATCGCCAGTGCCTGATCAGCTAATCCCTCACTCAACAATATGTCAGCCAAGCGAATGCGCGCTATATTTTGAACTTCCGGCATATCACTGTGGTTGATCGCCCAATTAAGATGTGCACGTGCCGTAACCGCGTCACCCTGTTCCAGTTTTATGCGCGCCATCACTAATGCCGTGAGCGGTGCATAGGCGGTATCGGCATAACTACCCATCACACGGCTACCATATTCAGCCGCAGCGCCTAACTCGTTGGTGGAGAGCGCCTCCATCATGCCCATATACTCCATAGAGGCCGCCTCTGCAGCCGCACCCTTATTTGCCGTCCAACTCTGGTAGCCAAAAAAGAGCGCTAAACCCACCACAATACCGACAACCAGCGACTTACCATTTTTATCCCAAAACTGTTTAAGGGAGTCGACCTGTTCCTGTTCCATTGCATCGTATGCCACTTAACTCTCTCCGAATACTTAACTATTTAGTCTTTATAATATCATCTATCAATGCAGGTAAAGCCTCGACTTCAACCTGTTGTTGCGCTTTTTCAAGACGCAGGTATTTGAGTGTCACCACACCGAGTTCAACCTCATCATCACCTAAGATCAACGCAATCGAAGCGCCGCTCTTATCTGCACGTTTCATCTGCGCTTTGAAACTGCCACCGCCACAGTTGGCGATCAAGCGAAGTGCCGGGAACCGATCACGCAACAATTCAGCCAACGCCATACCCGCCGATTCAGCTTTCTCTCCCGCCATCAATAGGTAGAGGTCAACGGTATGCCCGCCCCGTTCGCCCGACACCTCTTTCAGCAACTCAACCAATCGCTCTATACCTGCTGCAAACCCGCAGGCAGGTGTCGGCCTACCACCCAACTGTTCCACGAGGCCATCAAAACGACCACCCGCACAAACCGTACCTTGTGCGCCCAGTTTATCGGTCACCCACTCAAAAACCGTCTTGGCGTAATAGTCGAGGCCGCGCACCAGGCACGGATTAATCTGATATTTTATACCCGCACTCTCCAACGTGGCACAGAGCTTCTCGAAATGTAGCCTCGACGCCTCATCCAGGTGCTCTACCAGCTTGGGTGCCGCTTGAATTATCCCCTGCATTTTCGGGTTTTTACTATCCAAAATCCGCAATGGATTACTCTCTAAACGCCGTAGGCTATCTTCATCGAGCTGTTCACGATGCTCATTCAGATAAGCCACTAGAATCTCACGGTAAGCCACGCGGGTCTCGCGGCTACCTAGCGAGTTAAGCTGCAAGGTGACATGCTCACTCAACCCAAGGCGCTTAAGGAAACGTGCTGACATAAAAATTAGCTCAGCATCCACATCAGGCCCATCAAAACCGAAAGCCTCAACGCCAATTTGGTGAAATTGGCGATAACGACCACGCTGTGGGCGCTCATGGCGAAACATTGGCCCCATATACCACAAGCGCTGAGTTTGATTGTAGAGCAGGCCGTGTTGCATCGCTGCGCGCACACAGCTTGCGGTTCCTTCTGGGCGCAGGGTTAAGCTGTCGCCATTGCGGTCCTCGAAGGTATACATTTCCTTTTCAACAATGTCGGTCACCTCGCCAATTGAGCGTTTAAACAGCTCAGTCATCTCAACAATCGGCATACGGATTTCATTATAGCCATAAGCCGCTACCACTTGGCGCAAGTGGTTTTCAATATATTGCCAGTCACTGCTCTGCGCTGGCAGCAAGTCATTCATGCCGCGAATCGACTGGATTTTCTTTGCCAAGATTATTTCCTTTACTGAATTCAATGGCGCGTGAACGCGCCTGCTTTATAAATACTAAATACTGACCAGCGGAATCACTTTAGGTGCCGGAGTGACCTGTTGATCCTCCTGCTTGGCAATTTCTGCTCGTACCACCGCTTCAATCTTATCCACCAGCCCTTCATTACCCAGCTTATGGTCTGGTGTGCCATTGATGTAGAGCAGATTCGGGGTTCCACCGGTCAGGCCAACGTGCACCTCTTTTGCTTCACCCGGCCCATTGACAACACAGCCGATAATCGCCACATTCAGCGGTGTCAAAATATCTTCAAGGCGCTCTTCCAGTGCGTTGACGGTTGAGATCACATCAAAGTTCTGTCGCGAGCAAGAGGGGCAGGCGATAAAGTTGATCCCTTTTTGGCGCAGGTGCAGGCTTTTTAAAATATCAAAACCCACCTTAATCTCTTGAACAGGATCTGCCGCCAGCGAGACACGAATGGTGTCACCAATACCTTCTGCCAGCAACATCCCTAAACCTACAGCAGACTTCACCGCACCCGAGCGAAAACCGCCCGCCTCAGTAATACCCAAATGCAGCGGCTGCTCAATTTGCGTGGCGAGACGGCGATAGGCATCCACTGTCATAAAAACATCCGACGCTTTAAGGCTCACCTTATAGTTCTGAAAATCGAGTCTATCGAGTATATCCACATGACGCAGGGCCGACTCCACCATCGCCTCGGCACACGGCTCCGGGTATTTTTTTTGCAACTCCTTCTCCAAAGAGCCCGCATTAACACCGATGCGAATCGGAATATTCTTGTCCCGCGCTGACTCCACCACCGCACGCACCCGATCATCACGGCCAATATTACCCGGGTTAATACGCAGACAATCCACCCCCAGCTCGGCCACTCGCAGGGCTATTTTATAGTCAAAGTGAATATCAGCCACCAGCGGCACGTTGACCTGCTGGCGGATCAGCCCAAAAGCCTCGGCAGACTCCATGTCAGGCACCGAAACACGCACAATATCCGCCCCCACCGCTTCCAGCGCTCTGATCTGCGCCACCGTCGCCACCACATCGTGGGTTTTGGTGTTGGTCATCGACTGTACCGAAATGGGTGCATCGCCACCCACCGCGACATTGCCCACCATAATTTGGCGGGATTTGCGACGTTTAACAGTATAAGTTGGCAACATCTACTCTTTTCCTATCGCGCACTCTCAGTGCTATTCGGCACTAAAACGAGCGCTATTATCACTCATAATATAAGGTGTAATGTCAAACAATTGGCCATTAATACTCAACTCAACACCCGGCGCGTAGCCCAACAGCACTTTAAAGGGAGCCTTACCCTCCGCTTGGTGTGAATGACCGGTAAGAAACAGTCGATAGATTACACGCTGCTGCTCCGCATCAACCACCTCAATCCAGGACTCCTGTTCACTGCTGATGATTAGTCGGTCCAGCGACTGCACCGCTAACGGTGGCGGCTCAGGCACTATTGAAGGAGCAGACACTGCAGGCTCTTCAACCACCTCCGGCGGCTCATCTGGCATGACAACATCGGGAGTGATCATTACTTCAGCGGTTTCTGTCACGGTAGTGCGAATAGTGGCCGGTGAGCCGCCTATCGGCGCAAACACAACCGTAGTCTCAGCCTCCGACTCAACCGATGCTGAGAAGAGTTGCGGCCACAGCCACCAAACCACCCCTGCCAATAACAACACCAACAAAACCGCAAACACCCGCACCAGCCAGCGACCTGCCGAACGATGCGGGGTAAAGTGCATCACCTCATTCATCCTTATTACCGGCTTCGGCCTCTCCTTGGAGCCACCCACTACCAGCTCAGGTGTATTCGGAGCGTGTTGTTTGTAAAGTGTTAACAGCGGTTCTGCGGGCAACCCCAACAAACGCGCATAGTTCTGTATGTAACCCTGAACAAAAATAGCCGCAGGCAAGTGGTGTTGATCATCCGCCTCTAGCGCCAAAATGGTGGCCAGATCAAGGTGCAGTGCCTCTGCCACTGCCTGCAACTCTTTTCCCTGAGCGATACGAGCCGATTTCAGCTGCTCGCCAACACGGGGAGTCGCCTCTTGTTGCTCTGTGGTATCAACCGGTTCACTTGTCATTCTGCACTACCTTCTATTCAGTGAGCTGACCTGTCTGTTCTGAGTCCGGAAAACGATTTTTCAATATATCCTTATAGTGTTTAACGCGACTCTCGCTGTTCAAACCCTGTTCAATCTTTATCGCCAGCCACAAGGTAGATGGATTATGCGAAGCCACCTCTTCATAGCGCTGAATATAAGCGCGCCCTTGAAGATAGCGCTGATTATCCAGTGCCAACCTTGCCATGCTAAGCAGGGAAACCGTCAATTTGGCATTCATTCCCAACGCCTTGCGAAATGAGTCCTCTGCTTGCTGCAAATTTTTTGCGCGCATCGCACATAAACCCGCGTTCTCATATGCCAGAGCCGGCGTTTTATAAAGCGGCTGTTTTGCCGCCTTAATAAAGTGGTGGTAGGCCTCATCATAACGCTGTTGATTACACAAAAACGCGCCGTAATTGTTATGCACGACACCACTATCATCCGCAGCGACTTTCAGCGCTTTCTTATAATGATCATCCGCCTTATCTATTTGTCCCAATTGAATATAGAGAATCGCAATGGCGTTATGGGCCGGCGCATAATCATCAGCGGTTGCCACCGCACTTTTTAATTTACCCAGCGCAATATCCAAGTCACCCTTCTGCATATAGCCCATCCCCAATCGAACTTGGGTTTCAGCCAGCCGATGGGAGGACTCATGTTCCAAGCGCTTACTATTGGAGGAGCACCCCGTCGCCAGCAAGGTAACAACCAGTACAGCTAATAAGCCTAATTTCACTTTGCGATACCTCTAATGGGAATGGTTTTGCGCTGTGTGCGTTGCGTCTTGTCGATCACTTTGCCTGCTAACTGCCCACACGCCGCATCAATATCTTCACCGCGGGTTTTGCGGGTCATGGTAATCACCCCACCCTGCTGTAGAAGATCCCGAAAACGAAAGATGGCGTTACGGCTCGAACAGACATAGTTTGAACCCGGAAACGGATTAAAAGGGATCAAGTTAACCTTACCGGGCACATCCTTCATCAGTTTTATCAGCTGTCTGGCGTGTTCTGGCTGGTCATTAATCCCTTTAAGCATTACATACTCAAAAGTTATTTTACGCCGCCCATCACGATCCAGATAACGGCGACAAGCCGCCATTAACTCGCTAATCGGATACTTCTTGTTAATCGGTACCAGCTCGTCACGCAGCGCATCGGTGGTGGCATGCAGTGAGACTGCCAGCGCCACATCGCACGCCTCTTTAAGGCGATCCATGGCGGGCACTACACCGGCGGTGCTCAATGTCACCCGCCGCTTTGACAATCCATAACCGAAATCATCCATCATCAGGCTCATCGCCTTAACCACGTTATCGAAGTTAAGCAGCGGCTCACCCATACCCATCATAACCACATTCGTCACCACCCGTTGGGTGGTATCGCTCATATCTTGTTCCAGCGTCTTTTTTGCCAAAAAAAGCTGGCCAATAATCTCTGCTGTCGAGAGATTACGATTAAATCCTTGTTGTGCAGTAGAACAGAAACTACACGCCAGTGCACAGCCTACCTGAGACGAAATACAGAGCGTGCCTCGATCATCCTCGGGGATATACACCATCTCAATAGAGTTACCACTATCCAGGCGCAGCAACCATTTACGCGTACCATCTTGCGAGTCCTGCTCAATCACTGTTTCAGGAACATGCACCACCGCCATCTCTTTCAGGCGTTCGCGCATCACCTTGCTCAGGTTGCTCATCTCATCGAAATCGGTGATACCACGCTGGTGAATCCATTGCATCAGCTGTGAAGCACGAAAGGCCTTTTCACCCATACTGGCGAAAAAGGCCTCCATTCCTTTTCGATCGAGGTCGAGCAAATTAATTTTACCGACAGCCTCTGTAGACATCGAAAAAGCTACCTCAGCTTAGCGGGTGCGAGCACATACGCCATCAGGGAAAAAATAGTTAATCTCAATGGCTGCCGTCTCAGGCGCATCTGAGCCATGCACCGCATTTTCATCAATAGAGACCGCATGATCTGCACGAATAGTACCCGCCTCAGCTTCAGCAGGATTCGTCGCACCCATCAACTCACGATTAACCGCAATCGCATCCTCGCCTTCCAGCACCTGAACCATCACTGGCCCTGAAATCATGAAGCTCACCAAGTCATTGAAAAAGGGGCGTTCCTTATGAACCGAATAAAAACCCTCAGCATCCTCACGGCTTAACTGCTTCATTTGTGCCGCAATCACCTTCAAGCCAGCCTTTTCAAAGCGGTTGTAGATATCACCAATGACATTCTTAGCAACAGCATCCGGCTTGATAATAGAGATAGTACGTTCGACAGCCATTAAAATTCTCCCAGCTAACTGACTAAGACCCTCGCACAAGTTAGGCGTAGAGATCTCAGATTTTACATAAAATAAACCCGCGAATGGTCGCGGGCATGGAAATTCTTTGAATTCACGCGCATTTTACCTTGAATCGTCACCATGAAGCAAACCAGTGTGGCGCCCCCCAGCAGCGCCATGGTATAAAGCAAGCCACTTCATCAGCACCTGGCCACCCACACCATGACAAATCAACCCAGCGGCGCAAGTTTTAACACCCTCGAGCTGGATAGCACGCTGCTTAGTAGCCTAAAAAAGTGCGGTTACTCGCAAGCCACCCCCATACAGAGCAGCGCGATAAGCGCGGCACTCTCTGGGCGTGACCTACTTGCCAGCGCAAAAACCGGATCTGGCAAAACCGCCGCCTTTGCGTTACCACTATTGCAACACTACCTCAACCAGCCGCGCCGCGCCGCAGCACGCGGCAACCCTGTCAGCCGCCTGATACTGGTGCCCACCCGCGAGCTGGCACTACAGATCAGCCACTCAATCCAGCAATATGCTCAGGATTGTCGCTTGCCACCAAAAGTTGTCAGCGTCTATGGCGGCGTAAAAATCAACCCGCAAATGATGACACTTCGGGGGGGCGCAGACATTCTGGTAGCAACCCCGGGCCGCCTGCTGGATCTCATCTCATCCAACGCCATCAACCTCAACACCCTCAACATCCTGGTGCTGGATGAAGCGGACAAACTGCTTAGCCTTGGCTTCCAGGAAGAGCTCAACAACATCCTTAAAATCGTGCCTCACAAACGGCAAAACATGCTGTTCTCAGCCACCCTGCCCGAGTCACTGCGCCCGCTCATCAAGCAACTACTCCATGATCCGCTTGAAATAAATGACAGCAGCCAGCACCCGAAAGAGCAGCTCCAACAGCGTGTCATTACCGTTAACCGCGAAAAGAAAAACAGCCTGCTAATCCATTTAATTAACCATGAAAAATGGCCCCAACTGTTAGTTTTTTGCAGCGCAAAAAAGAGCTGTAACCGGCTACTTGTAAAATTAAAAAAAGCCAACATCAACGCCGCCATTTTCCACGGAGACCAGAGCCAAAGCGCCCGCATCAAAGCACTGCAAGGATTCAAACAAGGCAGCATAAAAGTACTGATTGCCACCGATGTTGCCGCACGCGGCATCGACATCGAACGACTCCCCTGCATCATCAACTTCGAACTACCCCGCTCACCCAACGACTACATCCACCGCATCGGCCGCACAGGCCGCGCTGGAGAGTCTGGCTTAGCCATCTCACTCATCAGCCATGACGAATACCACCACTTCAAAATCATTGAAAAACGCATCAAACAACGTCTACCCCGCGAACAGATAACCGGATTTGAAGCCGATAACGGCACCACAAAAAAGGCTTAGCCTACGTGAGTAGTCAAGCGCTTAAACATGCGTTTTGTCGCCGTTTGAATCTCTGGCTCCAGCTCGCTCAACATCGCTTCACGACCATGCAGAGCCGCCTCAAATGCAAGCAACATTGGCCGGGCATGTTTTTTATAACCCGCATGATGCATCGCATCTAAAACAGCCTCTGCATGCGGTTTGTTACTTAACAGCGGTGCAAGCAGCTCTTCTACAAATGCCTTACTGACCAATGAGGTGGCAACATCGACGGACTCATCCAGCAAACGAGTGAGTGCGTTTTGCAGGGCGGGGAGATTCATGCTCTGCACTGCTTGTTGTATCGCTTCACGGCAAAGTCGGATCTGTAAGTTTGCGCGCTGTTGTTTGTGCCAAGGGTGGGGATCTGCATCGAGAGCTGCCCACTGGTCAAACGCAACGGAGGCCTCGTCGAGGCGATGTTGCTTGTCAAGGAGTCGGCCCAGGTTAAACATCGGCAGCGCCAAGGTCGGATCAAGTTCTATCGCTTTGCGGTAGGCCGCTTCTGCCTCATCGTGGCGATTGAGTTTTTCGGTTAGCAGGTTAGCTAAATTATTCCACGGATATGCAAAGGCCGGATCAAGTTCTATCGCTTTGCGATAGGCCGCTTCTGCCTCGTCGTGACGATTGAGTTTTTTGGTTAGCAGGATAGCTAAATTACTCCACGGATGTGCAAAGGCCGGATCAAGTTCTATCGCTTTGCGATAGGCCACTTCTGCCTCGTCGTGACGGTTGAGTTTTTCGGTTAGCAGGTTAGCTAAATTATTCCACGGCAGCGCAAGGGTCGGATCAAGTTCTATCGCTTTGCGGTAGGCCGCTTCAGCCTCGTCATGGCGATTGAGTTTTTTGGTTAGCAGGACAGCTAAATTATTCCACGGATGTGCAAAGGCCGGATCAAGTTCTATCGCTTTGCGAAAGACCGCTTCTGCCTCGTCGTAACGGTTGAGTTTTTCGGTTAACAGATTGGCTAAACCATACCACGGCCACGCATTAGCCGGGTTAAGTTCTATCGCTTTGCGGTAGGCCACCTCAGCCTCATCGTGACGGTTGAGTTTATCACCCAGCAGGTTAGCTAAACCAACCCACGGCAGCGCATCGGCCGGATCAAGTTCTATCGCTTTACGGAAAGCCACTTCCGCTTCAGCGAGATTACCATTTGTCATGACTAAAAAAGCCGCTCGCTCATGCCAGGCGCGTGAAGCGTTGCCCCGTGCAAAGGCTTGTTCCAGTGTTTGTTGTGCGGGCTGATAACGCTGTGAACGGCGCATGGCTCCCGCTACGTTGGCCCACTCTGTCGAGCTGGCGGTGCTGGCATGTTCTAATCCCCATGCCAGCCACTCCTGGGCTGTTTGATCGTTGGCAAAATTAATATACTCCCGTGCGCCCAGCAAACGCCACACCATCGCCTTAAATTCAGGTTGATTGCTGACGACTGGTTTTGCGGTTTCGATATCGTGTGGTGTTAATCCGGGCAGGGGCAACAAGCCTTGCGCCCGCTTGCGAAAGAGGATCTCTAAATCGCGCTCCTTAAGCCCATCACGTAACAGCTGTTGTCGTTCTGCTTTGAGCAGCGGCTGTAATCTCGCCACCTCTTGTTGTGCTGTGTCTTTTTGGCAGAGCGCCTTAACACTGGCTTGCTTTTGCTCAAGGCTCAAGCGCAACGAACCGAGCAAGGCCGCTTGTTGTTGAGCGTTTAAACCGCCACCGCCGCACTGTTGCAGCTGTTCACTTAGTTGGATGGCTTTCTCTAATGCTTCGTGCAGGTCACCGGGTGCAAAGTAGTCAGTGAGTTTGCCGCCCTGTTCATCCAGGTGTTGCAGTATGCAGTCGGCACCCCTGGCTTCCAACCCCTGGCGTAATGACGCAGCCTGGTGGGTGCCAGCAATTGCAAAATGAAACTTACCTTCACTCAGTGCGCTGGCGTAGTCGGCATTGTCCATCTGCGCTTGAATCTCCTCTTGATCAAACAGCGCTTCAAAAAACTCAGTCAACCCGAGTACATTTTGACGTACCCGGCGGGTACTGCGCATCTGTAGCCAGAGGCGGAACAACTGCTCGGCGATGCGATATTGTGTGCGCCCGTGGGCGGCGGTTTTTTCGACCAACCCTTCACGTATCAAGATCTCCATTTGTGCGGATACACTGCTTGTGGCCAGGCCCACATGGCCGGCAGTTTCTGCAGCGGTGTGGCCAAAGCGCATGGCCGGAAGCGGGCGTACTGCCAAGGCGTGCATCACCACTTGCGCTTGCTCTGGCAGATCTTCAAAGCGGGCTTTGTAGTAGGGTGTGGTGCTATCCATCAGTCGCTCAAAATCTTCGACGGCGCGACTGTTGGGCCCTTGACGTAACAACTCAAAAATCAGCCCCAAAGCACGCAGATTGCCACCGGTTAGCTCAAAGAGTGCCGCTATCCGTGCCGGACGTGCTTGCAGGCGCTGTTTTATGTCGGGCGCATTTTGTGTCTCGGCAAGGTGATTCAGTACTTTTTTCACCTCCTCTAGCGACAGTTTTCCCAAACGTTTTGGCATGAAAAAATCGTAAAAGGCTTTGTCGTAATCAGTAAAGGGTTCGGAGAGCCGCACCGAACCCCCAATGACCATCGGTGCGTGAGCGGTCGAGAGTGCTTCACGCAGCTCCCAATAGGCGCTTGCATGGGGGTCTTTGACTTTGCGGCCGGTTTTGCCGATGCGCTGAAAGACCAGATCAAGATTATCGACCAGCAGTATTGGGCGGCGCTGTAGTGCGGCGCAGGTTGTTTGCAGCAGTTGCAGGCCGGCATCAGCGGCGGGTTTGTTCGCCTGTGCTTGTTCAATATTATCAAGGAGCTGATCCGCTTGTTGGTTCTGTTTTAAGTGGTCAAGTTCATCGGCCAGTGCTTCGCAGCAGACCCACCAGAAATCCGCCAGATTTTTAACTTGGTAAAGCTCTTCTGGAAAAGAGAGCGCAATCAGGTGATCTTGCAGCTCGGCATCACGACGAATGGCCACCGCCAGCCGTTTAAGCAGCGTGGTTTTTCCTGAGCCACGCAGCCCCACCAATAAATAGTGTTGCACGTTACCTTGAAGGGGGGCGCGCGCAAGCTCCTGACGCAAAAAAGCAAACTCATCCATGCGCGCAACAAAATTGGCAACCAGTGCGTCATCAGTCAGCCAGTCTGGATTGTAGTGATGATAGCCCGCGCTGCTCACAGTGCATTCCTCCTTAGCCACCAGCGCCGTAGCGGCTCAAGGCGAAACTGGTAACGCCTCTCTTCTGTCGTTGCGTTGATTTGCCAATAGGCATCACGCAATAAAATATCGCGCAGCCGAACAAAAGTGCGTTTGGCTTCCTCAGTAGTGTGATTGCTCATACGTTCTTGTAGCGTGTTCAGCAACATTTCAGCACGCGCACCTGCCGCGTCATGTGCCGCATGGTTGAGCAGTACCCGTGCATGATCGGCATCGGTGCGACTGAGCTGTTGACTGAGCCGGCCTTCCCAGTGATGAAAATCGTTATCCGCCCCCGGTTGAATCATTTTATTCAGGGCCTGCTGAATGAGAGTGGAGAGACTGCTGTTGGTGGTGTCGGCCAATATCAATGCGCGCAGGTGGTTGAAAACAATTTGCAGGTAGTAGGGTTGCGGCCATTGCACCGCCGCAATCATGGCTTGTTTATCGTCATCTGAAAGATTGATGCCGTCTCTATCGGCCAACTTGCTCAGCATATCGGAAGCAACCTGTTCACTGAATGGCTCCAGCCCCTCATGAGACAAACTGTTAATGGTGTCGGCCATACCGTGTTCTTGCACCAGGGTGTCAAGACCGACAGAGCCTGACACCAGCCAGCGCACCTTGTCGGCACCGGGCAGGGCGCGCACGTCGTTGCGAAACCAGTCAAGAAATCGGCGTACCCGCTGAATGCCCTGTTGAGAATCATCACGAATAATGTTGTAGAGCATAATAGGCAACTCATCCATATACAGTAACCAGTGCCCTTTTACTTGTGCGATGAGTTGCAGCAGATCACAAGCAATAATGGTCCACTCTTCTGGCTCTTGTTTATTTAGTGAGACTTCGACACCGCTGACTTTTACCGATTGAGTTCGTTCGCCTATTTCAGAAAGTTTTTTAGCCAGGGTGTTTCTGATTTTTGTTGGCAGTGAACTGACTTCTGAGCTGAGGGTGCGCTCAAGTTTTTTAAGGAAATCATGTTCATTACGACAGGACGCGACATTGATTTCAATCGTTTGCCAGCCTTGTTCGCGCACCGCGACCATCACCGCCCGAGCCACTGAGGTTTTGCCGATGCGTCGAGGCCCTAATAACAGGATGTCGTTGTTTTTTAGCTCATCTCGAAAATAGTCAACCACCGCCTCACGACCAAAAAAGTTGTCTCCTTCTACCGGTGGGCCTGCGATATTATCCATGTTTTCTTTTCCTTAAAAATTAACACTATAAATTATTAGCACTACAAAACAATAGCACTAAGGATTTATAGTATCAAAGGTTTTTTAGAATTTATTATGGGGATAGAATAAATAAGCTAGACCTAAAAACACCATAACGTGTTGTAATAAAGGCGCGATATGCTTAATGAATAAAAGGCTTTTCATTGGATAGACGGTGGTTATAAAAGTCTTTACGCGATAAACAAATACCACTAAGCGGCGGTAACTGCCACTTGGGTGCTATATAAACCACTCACCTGATTTGTGCTTTTCCAACCGGATAAAAGCCCCTATCTTCAATGTGAAAGCTAACCGTTTTTAAGAAACTAAAATGCCCGTTGCTCTGCCGGTAAAGCGGAAAATACAATTTAATTTCAGATGGTTTTTTCTGAACGATGGGGGCTCACTTTAAGAATAAGGGGTCAAATAAGAATAAGAAATAAGGGGTCAAATGCAACATTAACCCTTTTATTGTATAGCCCACCCTTTGGCTATATAGACTAATCGCAGTTCACTTGGAATTGAGGCGTACAAGGATGAAAATGAGGAGGCGATTAGAAGAAAACAAGAGCTTAGCTTATCAATCTAGATAGATAATTTAGTCAATATTGTACTTGGTCGAGTAGATGGGTTCCTCTAGCTTTATCAGGATCATGATGGCCATCACACGGCCGATTTCCTGCTTCTACCATTGTTACCACACCCCTCTCAGAACCGTGCTTGCGCTATTTACGCACAC
>JAKIVC010000033.1 GCA_021647245.1 Gammaproteobacteria bacterium | reverse complement strand
AAGAACAACGAGGGCGTTATTCTGCTTCTTTAGCTTGAGGGTGGGTGATAATCCACCACCCTCAGGCCAATAAGTGATCACTTTTTGGGGGGGTGATTTGCGGTATTCTTACTTGCAGGATTTAGGTCAAAATATAAAAACAGGGTGTAATAAGCATGGTCTACCCCCTATTTTTTATCGCAAACCCCTCAATTCAGGTTATCATAACGTCTTGCTTGTCATCACCTTATTCAATCCACACAGGTTCTAAAAACCATGCTGGTACTCTTTGGAATTAAACAGTGCGATACCGTCAAAAAAGCCCTTAACTGGCTCGCCCAGCACGAAGTGGAGCACTCCTTTCACGATATTCGCAGCGATGGCCTTGATGAGCAGATGGTTCGGCGTTGGATCGATGCAATTGGCTGGCAGGTTATGGTGAATAAACGCTCCACCACCTGGCGCAATCTAAGTGATGAAATTAAAAACAGCTTATCTGGCGATAATGTCGCGGCTCTCTTATTGGAAAATCCGACACTGATCAAGCGACCTGTCATCGAGTACCGGGGCCGAGTAACCATCGGCTTCAAAGTAGCCGATTTTGAGGCCACATTTACTCCAACCAAAAGCTGATACGGCAGACTCACTTCAACTTTGATTTTGAAGCCGCACGACGATCTCTAAAAAACTGACGCAGCTGCTCAGCACACCTCTCCGCAAGCACACCCTTCTCCACCGCTACTTGGTGAAAAGTGTGCCTACCCTCAAGCACATTCAAAACCGAACCAGCCGCTCCTGTTTTGGGGTCAGATGCACCAACCACCAGACGAGCAATGCGCCCATGCAACATTGCGCCAGCACACATCGCACAAGGCTCAAGGGTGACATAGAGCGTTACATCGCAAAGGCGATAATTTTCAATAGCCTGACCCGCTTCACGCAGCGCCATAATCTCAGCATGCGCAGAAGGGTCGTGAGTGGAGATCGAGCGATTCCAACCACGCCCAATCACCTCACCCTCACAAACAGCCAGCGCCCCAATAGGCACCTCACCCTCCGCTTCTGCACGGCTGGCAAGCTGCATCGCTTGCGCCATCCACTGCTCATCAAGTGTGCGCTGCTCAGGTTTTGAATTTAATGTTACGTAATCACTTAGCGCACTCATCTTTTAGCCTCACCTCTTCGTGGCTCTCATCTTCAACTGGTCACACATCCACCCTACACTCCTTTCTTTATACGAAAAAACCTCAACCACAACCGACCAGTTTGCAGTAGGTATAACCAAGGGTAAGCTTCACAACGCAAAGAGTCAATATTACACTCGACCCCTTTTCAAGTAAATTTTCCTCAAGGGGCTTTTGCACCAGCGAGTTTCTGTGCCGCACGATCAAAAGTATATGATCCGTCAAAACTATGACCTTGGGTATTAGCAATATATCGAGCTTTATTCACAATCAGAGCATCCGCAAAGTCTGCCTCTTTACCTTTAACTAGCTTAGCATTCCTGTAGTCATTTAATGCTAACCATACTACTTGCCCATTTTCAAAGCGAATATTTGGTTCTTGAAATAGCGCCTGGATAACACTTACCAATTCAGACTTATTGAGTTGATACTTTTTACCTCTAAGAGTCCATATAGTCTCCACCAGCACCACATCCGTAATTAGCACTTTTCCTTTATTAGCAATCAAATGGTTTGCTTTTGATGACTGAGCTGCATCATCCTCCAAGAGATAACGTAACAACACATTGGTATCTATTGCTATCATTTCAAGGCGCTTTGCAGTGATTCTTCATCTGTCATAGATGAATCGCCTCGAACTTGTTTGAGAAGCCCCTTAGCCGCTCCCTTTAGCTTCTTAACAATAGTAATTTTGTTATCCGCTACGAAGCTTTCAACCTCATCACCAGGCTCAATTCCTAAAGCCTCACACTGCTCGATAGGCAATGTTATTTGTCGTTTTGCGCTAACCTTTGGCATATCACACCTCTTTGCTCTGAGTAATATGTCAAAGATAGATCATTCTTTACTATTTATCAATAGTAAAGACACGAGTAGGTATCATGCTTATTTGTAAATAACCAACAACAGACTGATTTTTCGCCAAAAACGGGCATTGCTACCAAAAAAGCTAACGAGGCTGTAGAAAAACCCACTCAGAGTCCCTTCCTACCTGCCCAGCGTCTCTTTTTTTGACTATCCTAACCATCACTCAATTCCACATCACTTTCAATGATAATCATCTTGCAATCCGACATTTACCTGTCAAGAATAAAAGGATAAGGGGTCAAAAGGATAAGGGGTCAAATAAGGGGTCAAATGCAACATTAACCCTTTTATTGTATAGCCCACCCTTGGCTATATAGACTGATCGCAGTTCACTTGGGATTGAGGCGTACAAGGATGAAAATGAGGAGGCGATTAGAAGAAAACAAGAGCTTAGTTTATCAGTCTGGATAGATAAGCAGTCAATATTGTACTTGACCCCTTATCGCACATTCCGACCCTGCTGAAGCAGGCCGAGAGTGGTGGGTTGGATTAGGGCGTGCACTGAATGAGCAACTACTACGTTTACGTCTATATCGATCCTCGAAACTCCGAGGAATTCTATTACGGGAAAGGCAAACGTAGGTGAAGGGCCTCATCGAATCTGGGATGATTACATCCGATACGGTTTTATCTCAGCAGGACAGGCCCTCCGATTCCGCGATGCCATGCTTGGCTTGGAAGAAGGCGATATTGTGGCGGCTTATCTCAAAAGGCACGGTTTCGTTGGCATTGGCAGGGTTACTCAGAAGGCCAAGCCCGTCAGGGAGGTTTTGATTGGTGGAAAGCCCTTGCTTCAGCACGAACTCAAATGCCTAGGTATCGCAGAGAATTCCGATTCGCTCGATTGTTCAGAATACGTTGCTCTTGTTGACTGGATGAAGGTGGTTGAACGCGATGACGCCAGGTGGAAATCGAAGAGCGGGCTGCTCACCTCGCAGTTGGTCCGGGCCTCGCTCGATGGCCAACCAGCCACGATAGAGTTCTTAGAAGCAGAGTTCAGTGTTGATTTCGACGCACTGCTTGCTTGACCGCCAATCAGACCCGTATGGTTCAGGTTTGTGTATGAGAGCCCCCAAATGGCACTTTCGATAAAGACTTGATGAAAGGGGAACAATTAACCCCGAACTCAAGACTTTAACTCTTTCTAAATCAAAATTTGTCGCACGATCCTCTGGGTGCTGCTTGGAGGGGATAAGGAAACTTTCTCAAGATGAAGACCATTTTAATTACTGGCAACAGAGGCCTCGTCGGCAGGCACCTCCAAGCGGAGCTCCACAAAATCGGATTCCGCGTTCGAGGGTACGACATAGAGGATGGGTCAGGAGACATTACTGACACCGACAAACTTAGAAGCGCTTTGAAAGGGGTCGATGGAGTTGTCCATCTAGCCGCTGTATCACGCGTGGTGTGGGGAGAGCGGGACCCTATCAAGTGCTGGCAGCTCAATGCCATTGCTAGCGAGTCCCTATTGAAACAGGCTATCGAAAGCCCTTCCAAACCTTGGGTTCTAGTTGCTAGCAGCAGAGAAGTCTATGGAGAGCAGCACACTCTACCTGTCAGTGAAGATGTCGTGCTTGAACCGGTTAATGTTTATGGCCGCGCCAAACTTCATATGGAAAAGTCGGCTCTGGAAGCGCGAACAGCGGGCCTAAACACGGCTGTTGTTCGCCTGGCAAACGTCTATGGATGTCCCCTAGATCATCATGACCGAGTACTGCCTGCATTTTGCCGGAATGCGGCAATGGGCGACCATCTTCGAGTTGATGGTTTCGAGCACCTTTTCGATTTCACACATGTTACCGATACGGTTGCTGGTATTTCTCGCCTAATTCAACTGCTTGATGCCGGAGAGAGGAGCATCCCTCCGATTCACTTACTTCCCGGCATCGGCACAACGTTGCGCCAAGCCGCAGAGATAGCTGTCACCGAAGCTCGATCCAAATCTCCCATCATTGAAGCGACTTCTCGTAGCTATGACGTCTGTCGCTTTATAGGCAACCCAGAAAGAGCTCGTGCACTGCTGGGTTGGCAGGCACAAATCACACCCGAGCAAGGTATTCGCCAACTGGTGAACGCCTTTATGTCTATCGACTCTCGAGAAGCAGTCTTATGAAAATTGTAAAAGTCATTCACGGTTACCCAATGCTGTACAACGCAGGATCAGAAGTCTATTCACAGACCATCTGTCATGGACTGGTGAAACGAGGGCATGAAGTTCATGTTTTTACTCGTGAGGAGGATTCCTTCCGACCCGATGGAGCGATTCGTATTGGTCAGGATGCGGATGTGCCTGAAATCACGCTTCACCTCGTTAACAACCCACGCCATCGGGATCGCTACCGCCTCGCCGTTGTCGACCAACGTTTTGCCGAACTGCTCGATCAGGTCAAACCGGACATCGTCCACATCGGGCACCTAAATCACCTGTCCACCTCACTGGTATACGCCGCCAAAGAGCGCGACATCCCTATCATTTATACCCTACACGATTACTGGCTGATGTGCCCCCGTGGCCAATTCATGCAAATGCACTCTTCAGACGAGAATCTGTGGGCCGCATGCGATGGCCAAGAAAACCGTAAATGTGCCACTCAATGCTATGCACGGTACTTCTCTGGAGCCGAGGATGAAATAGACCAGGACATTACCTACTGGGAAAACTGGGTTTCCCGCCGCATGGAACATATTCGTGATGTAGTAGATCAGGTCGATCTGTTTATCTCCCCTGCGCACTACCTGAAGAATCGCTATGAGCGTGATTTCGGCTTGCCTGAGTCTAAAAGTATCTATCTTGATTACGGCTTTGACCGCAGCAGGATGGTCGGACGAAACAGGGAGAGTGGAGAGCCGTTCACGTTTGGCTATATCGGTACACACATCCCTGCAAAAGGCATTCACCAGTTGATCGAAGCATTCGGGAAGTTGGATGGTAATGCCAAGCTACGTATTTGGGGCCGTGATAGAGGGCAAGACTCTCGGGCACTGCGGGCCATTGCCGAGACGTTACCAATGCACAAAAGGGAACACGTTGAGTGGATGCCGGAGTACAAGAACCAGCAAATCGCCCGAGATGTTTTCAGCAAGATCGACGTCATTGTCACTCCCTCCATCTGGGTAGAAAACTCCCCATTGGTAATACATGAAGCCCAACAGGCGAAAGTCCCGGTTATAACAGCCGACACCGGTGGAATGGGTGAGTACGTCCAGCGCAGAGTGAATGGATTGCTATTTCGTCATCGCGATGTTGATGCCCTTGCGTCTCAAATGCAGGCTCTACTTAACGATCCCGAGCTGGCACAAACCTTGGGTGAGAGGGGATATGTGTACAGCGAAGACGGAGAAATACCGTGCATTGACCAGCACATCCTCGATCTGGAAGCTTGCTACCAGCGTTTGGCCTCATGAACGGATCTACATTCTGGCGCATCACTCTGGATACCAATCCAGACTTCTGCAATCTCAACTGTGTGATGTGCGAAGACCACTCTCCGTTTTCCGAAGATAGAAGTACGCGGAAAGCTCAGGGTAGTCTGCGCCCAATGATGAATCCTGAGTTGCTTGAGAAAACGATTCGCGAAGCAGCGGCAATGGGAATCCGCGAGATCATCCCGTCAACGATGGGAGAACCTCTGCTCTATCCTCATTTCGATTTCTTTCTCGTACTGTGCAATGAGCTGAATCTTTCGCTTAACCTCACAACCAATGGCACGTTCCCCAGCCGGAATAAAAGCCAAAGCGTGGAATACTGGGCCGAAAGAATCATCCCTATCGGCAGCGACGTTAAAATTTCGTGGAACGGTGCTACACCGTCGACTCAGGCGTCCATCATGCCAGGAACCTCTCTCAACACGCATATCGACAATGCTCGGCGTTTTATCGCTGTCCGAGACCGACTAGGGTCCCAACATTACTGTTCAGTTACGATGCAGCTAACGTTTATGCGCAGTAACCTCGAGGAGATCTCTGAGCTCTTAGAGCTGGCACTTGAACTCGGTTTTGACCGACTCAAAGGGCACCAACTATGGACACATTTCACTAAGTTGGAAAAAGAAAGTCTGAGGAACGATGTTCGTTTTGCAGAACGCTGGAATCAAATCGTTAAACACTGCAGAACACGAGTGGAACATCACAATGCAAGTAGTGTTAAGCCTTTCCGTCTGGATAACTTCTTTGAACTGACTCTCGACAAGTTGGATGACATTGCGCCTAACGGCTCTTGTCCATTCTTGGGCCAAGAACTGTGGGTCGATCCGACGGGCAGGCTCAATGTTTGCTGCGCTCCGGATCAAGAACGGAAAGCGCTTGGCGACTTTGGTTCTCTTACCAACTCGAACCTAAAGGCCCTGATTCAAAGCACTGCCTACCAGGAACTAACCGAACACTACCGGCAACACGCGCTTTGCCAGCAGTGCAACATGAGACGTCCCCATGACTAGCCACGAAAAAATCAGCGTTTCGTCCTGCGTAACGCACCATATCAAAGTCGATGGGATGCCTCTCTACGAATCGCGTTTTGACGAAGTGCTGTCGTTTCACCAAACAAATAGCTCCGTCCAACTCGCTTCTGTGACCCAAGGAGGGAAAAGTTGGCATATTCTCGAAGATGGCAGCCCTGCATACTCAGCTCACTTTGACCGAACCTTCGGCTTTTATTGCGGATACGCCTCGGTAGTTTTAGGCGATGAGTGGTTCCATATAACCCCTTCAGGTGCGCCTGCATACGATGAGCGGTACATCTTCGCAGGTAACTTTCAAAATGACGTCTGTGTGGTCTGCGATCACGATGGGGCTTACTTTCACATAAACCAGGAGGGGCGGGCTCTTTATGGTGATAAGTGGAAGTATTGCGGAGACTTCCGAGAAGGCATCGCTGTTGTGCAGTCTGCATCAGGGCTCAGTACTCACATCACGACCAGCGGCAAATTCCTCCATCAGTGCTGGTTCAATGATCTAGATGTTTATCACAAAGGGTGTGCGAGGGCTCGCGACCTGCTCGGCTGGTTCCACATAGATAAAACTGGTCATGAACGCTACCCACAACGGTACGCAAACGTTGAACCCTTCTACAACGGCTGTGCAAGAGTCGAAAGCCATTCAGGGGCTTTGCTGATTATCGACGAAAGAGGACAAAATTTACGCTCTCTCAGAGAGCCCGCTACCGATGACTTCTCGGCCTTATCCGCCGATATGGTTGGCTATTGGAAAACATTTGCTATCGCCACGGCGGTCGAGCTAAACCTGTTCGAACACCTCCCTGATAGTGCTCCTCGACTTGCGCAGAATACCAAGACAGCAGTAGATAGGCTAATCCGGCTACTAAACGGGTTAGCAGAGCTTCGCTTGGTTCAATGCCAAGATGGCATCTGGTCTGCTACCAACAAGGGCCACTTTCTCTGCACTAAGCATCCTCAAACACTAGCCACTGCCGCCTTGGAGTATCGTGAAAAACTTCTTCATCCCTGGGCATCACTCCCCGACCTAATTCGAGGAAGTTATCACGCCCAGAAAATCTTCACTTCCGTCGCGAAAAACCCGGATCGGCTACCTGGCCACCACACCATGCTTCAAAGCTACGCTCGCCATGATTATGAGGGTGTGATCAGCTCACTACCGATTGAAAGTGGAGATGTCGTGTTCGATGCAGGAGGCGGAACTGGAGAGTTAACGCGCCTGCTACAGACAACATTTCCGAAAGCAAAGCTCGTTTTGGGAGATCTACCTGAAGTAGTTGAAGCAGCAACAGTTAAGAACAAAGTTGGCTTCGATCTATTTCAACCGTGGCCGTTAACGGCAGACAAAATCATTCTTGCACGAGTGTTACACGACTGGTCGGACAAGCAGTCTATCGACATACTGAAGCACGCGAAGACCGCGCTTGCACCCTCAGGAAAAATTTTGGCTGTCGAAATGCTCCTTCCCGAAGGTGGGTTTGATGGCGCTTTATGTGACCTTCATTTGCTAAGTGTTACAGGAGGGCAAGAGCGAACGGAGAGTCAATTGACTAGCCTGGCCGAACAGGCGGGACTATTCCTCGAGTGCAGAATACCCACCCAAGGCCTGGTGTCTATCCTGGTGTTTTCTTCAGGGGAGAACCTTGCATGAAAACTCTTTTACTTGTGCGTCACGCAGAGAGACCAACCATTCCCGCAGATGAAGTAGGGAACGAAGTCTTACTTACGGAAAAAGGTGAAAAAGACACTCTGCTATTCGCTAGCCAGATAGCAGGCCCCATCGTAAGTATCAAAAGCAGTTCCATACCTCGATGCGTTCAAACGGCAGAGCTCATTGCGAGGCAAGCGATGTTTCCTCTGGCTGTGGTGCATTCCAGGCTGCTCGGCGACCCTGGATTCATCATCGAAGATGGTGGACAAGCATGGAAACACTGGCAGGAAAAAGGCCACCAGCGTGTAAACCAACACCTGTTGGCTGGCGATAAACATTGGAGTGGTTTTGCACCGCTGGACCAAGCAACGCAAGAGATGACGCAAGTAATCGAACGCAGCTTAAGAAACGCGAGTGAAGGGGTCCACGTTTGGGTTACGCACGACACTGTCTTGGCTGCGTATGCGTCTCGAGTGCTGCCCGAGCGGCTCTGTTTGGAAGAGTGGCCTGACTTTCTTGGCCATCTACGAATTGAATTGCATGGTCAAGGATTAATCTATAGATACTACAAGAGAGCTTCACATTAGGAATTCCAACCAGCCCACACTGCTGAGAAGCCATCAGAAAACAGTAAAATCCAACCAGATAAGTGATTTCAGATGATTAAAGTTCTAGGGCTAGAATGATGGGATTCCAACCCTAGAATGCAAATAGCCATATTTACCGCGATATTTAGCTGAGTTTTGTTACCGCTTTAATCGTCGTTTTCAGTTAGAGGATATGCTACCAAGATTTGGTTATATTGCGGCAAGAACACACCCTATGCCAAATAGGCTTCTAAAGTTGGCTGAGGATTACGGGTAATCAGGAAAAACTTTCTGAAATAGGCGAACGAACTCAATCGATACAAGTCAGCGGTGTCAAAATTTCACTCAATAAACAAGCGCCAGAGGAGTGGACCATTATTGCTTGTGATCTGCTGCAACTCATCGCACAAGCCAAAGGGCGCTGGCTAATCTATATGGATGAGCTGCCCATCATGCTCTACAACATTATTCGTGATGACTCTCAGCAGGTACGCCGCTTTCTTGACTGGTTTTGCAACGACGTGTGCGCACTTCCCGGTGCCGGCCAGGTGCGCTGGCTGGTCTCCGGCTCTGTCGGTCTTGACACCTTGGTGCAAGAACACGGTATGGCCGACACCATTGACAGTTTGTCTCATGAGGGGCTGGAGCCGTTCAGTCATCAGGTTGCTTTCGATATGCTGAGCCAACTGGCAGCGAGCTACAAAATCGACCTCTCAGATGACGATAAACAAGCCATGATTGCGGCAGTGCAATGGCTGCAACCTTACTACCTGCAAATTGCCTTCAACCACCTGCGCACATTGATATTGGCCGATACCACCAACAGCCGTCCCTTCACTCTGATTCAGCAAGCCCTGGATAAAATGATCCAGCCGGGTGCAGATAACGACTTTCACCATTGGCAAAGTCGCCTTGGCTTGCAGCTTAGTCGCACCGATGCTGAGCATGCGCTGGCACTGCTCAACCATGCCGCACATGACGCAACAGGTGCGTGTGCTGGCATGATAAGGGGTCAAATGCAATATTAACCCTTTTATTGTATAGCCCACCCTTGGCTATATAGACTGATCGCAGTTCACTTGGGATTGAGGCGTACAAGGATGAAAATGAGGAGGCGATTAGAAGAAAACAAGAGCTTAGTTTATCAGTCTGGATAGATAAACAGTCAATATTGTACTTGACCCCTTATTCTTGACCCCTTATCTTCTTATCTTTAAAACATCTTTGGGAAACGCCCTGTGCTGAGCCGCATGCAGGGTGTTGTGGGGGCTGAGGGTTAGAGACCCTCGGCTACCCGCCGATTAGCCCTTCATCCACCCACCTTTTTTGTGAAAGCACATCCACAGCCAGCGCAATTTGACGGCGGGTAAATTGCCGCTTTCGTTCGTTCCATGCATAGATTTGTTCAACTATATCTTCCATTGAACTAACACCCTCTTGCTTTATAATCCAGTGAACCGTAGCTAACAACTCAAGTCCGAATGGAGACTCAAACCCCTCCACTAATTTTGTGACCTGATCAAATCGTTCTCTGGTCTCAACGTGCTTGTCAAGAAAGACAACAGCATCATCTATGGCTCCTGGAACAAGCTGGAGCGGCTTATCGGGTGCATCACCACCATCGGCATAACCGGAAACCATATGCCCTTCGATCGCATTCAGCACATGGCGCAGGTTCTCCGCATAGGGCCCATAAGATGCTTTCTGGTATTTAAGCCGAAGCGGCTCTCCAGCCTCTTGCATGAAGTACATCAGTTTATGCACTTCAAGTAACGTCACAAAGGGGTCAAGCAGCCCACCGAGATAACGGTGTATCAACTCTACAAGAGCTGCCCGACCTGGCGTCATCCTTGGCACTTCCCGGTTACGAACCATCTTGTCAGCGGCAGGTGCCCCCTTCGGTTCAAAAACAATAATGCGCATATCATCCATATCAGAAAGTGATTGCTCAATACATTGACGAACCTCAGTCCACTCCAGTCCACCTAAACCGCTACCCAACGGAGGAATCGCAATGGACTGGATACTCCGTTCCCTAATTTCTACAACCAGTGCCTTAAGACCCGCTTCAATATCTTCCATGCGGCTCTTGCCGCGCCAGTGGCGCTTAGTAGGGAAATTGATGATATAGCGCGGATTAGTCAGCCCACCCATGTCATAAATAAACATACGACCCGGTCGCACCTCCTCACGCTTGCAGGCAGCAGCATAGGCCTTGAAGTTCTCTGGGAAGGCCTTCTTAAACTGGAGCGCAATACCTCGACCCATCACACCCACACAGTTGACGGTATTGATGATGGCTTCGGCATCTTCGGTGAGAATATTACCTGTCTTGTATTCAATCATATTTGCTTCCTCATCAGTAATACCACGCCGTCTGAATCTCTAACTGCGGCTTGTGGTTACCGGCGGCCAGCGCATGTGCTGCCTGTGTGTATGTTGTTTGGTTCAAAACGCCGACGCGCTCAACCAACTCCCAAGGAAAACTGCCCTCGGCAAGAAACTCGGCCTGTTTACCGTCCTTGCAAGCTTGCCAATTCCTGGCCTGTACCGCAGCCCAATCAATTTCACTCAATTGTGCCAAGTCGCAACGGTCTTCAAAAAAACGAGAGCCTGCGTTTGAAAGTGTGAATGCCCAGCGGCGACTGTTGGTTTCAGCCCACTCGACAGCCGCGTGAAGATCTAACTCCATGTGTACGATTGGCCCTTGGCCACCACGATACGAAAGCTCCGGGTGATTAGCCTGATAGATCAGATAGAGCATGATCGAGCGGGGGCAGAAGTAGAAGGGCACACAGGCCCCTACGTATAACCCCGGGTGGCTAGTTAATGTCAGCTCGTTGAGACGCCTTGATTTGATGGCGCTCATCCCGATAGTTGTCCCGAGTCCTGAATGCCTCACCATTTCGGCGTCACACCACAGCTCGCTGTTCTGAATAATCGATGGCAACCGGTCTACATGCACAATGTGGTAGATTTTCGGACAAGCAGGAGTCATGCCTCTCCCTCATTTTTACCTGTCTGAGTGGAATCCTTATCCAGTATCATAAGTTTTTATTGCTGATGCTATCGATAAAATTAACTGCAGTAATCATGGTTCATCTTGATGTTCTGCTATCTATTGGGCTAACAGCTTAGTAGACCGAAAATTGACATATTATGGTATTTCAATTTGATATATTTCCCGCCGTGGGTATCTCTTTCGATTTGGTTTTCTTGATATTTCAGCAGTGTACTGTTCATGAAAATCCTTTTATTACGCTAAGTTATCTTATCTGTAATGGCTTTTTATGTCTATTTATACATTTCAGCATAGCAGCCTTATTGTAGAAATACATCATTTCGAAATATACCTCCCAGCTTGACATTTTCAAATGGAAAAAACTACTGTTTATTTATACATGCAAAGGATTTTTATTCATGGATGATTTACCACGAACATCACCATTTATTAATAGCATTCGTGAGGCTATTCGACTTCGGCATTACAGTAAACGGACTGACTCTTCAGGGCTAAAAAAAAGCAAAAGTTACTGGTTGTTTTAACTCAGGATGAGGTGCCCATGGCGGTGTTGCGTTTCTTGTGAAGGGAATAACCATTCCCTGCGAAACGTGCCTTGCCATGGGTACTGACAGCTCAACTGACCAGGCAATATAAGAGGGTTGATGTGCTCGATTAGCCGCGCTGTTTTCTCATCTGTATGCGGTATTTAGATACCAGCTTGCCGCTGTTACCCAGCATATCAAATATTTTCAGCATGTTTTTATGTGCTAGCTGCTCGCGGTAGCTGTATTCAATTTTAAGAATTTCAAGCAGGCTTTGCAGCGCTTTTTCAAAATCTCCCCGCAGGGCTTGTTGGCAGGCAAGCTGGTGGCGCGCGTCAAGGTCATTGGGGTTGGCATTGAGCTGCTGTATCAGCACGTCAATTGATTGGGTTTCATCCAGCTGTTGGTGAAAACTGAGGCGCACGACTTCAGCTGAGAAGGGCTTGAACTTTTGCAGGGTGGGCGGCTGTTTTGAAATAATGGTTTGCGCTAGTGCGTAGTCGCCATGGTCTATGGTGAGTGTTAATGCCGCTGTGGCGATGCGGCTAGGCAGGTTGCTTTGATTCGCTATCTGCTGAATTAAAGGGTGTGCCTGGTGCAGGTGGCCGCTTTGATAAGCTTGTTGCGCCTGCTCTAATATATTATCGAGTGGGTGCGGTAGTTGCTCTTCGATAAAAGCTGAGATGAACTCTTTAGATTGGGCACCTGTGAAACGACCCACCTCTTCACTGTTCTTGAGCAGCAGTACTGAGGGGACGCTTTGCAGGGTAAATTGCTTGCAGAGCTGCCTCTGCTGTTCGGTCTCTACGGTAGCCAGTAAAAAACGCCCCTGATATTCTTCTGCAACCGCATACAGAGCGGGTTTCAATATTTTGCAGGGGCCACACCAGTTAGCCCAAAAAATAACCACCACAGGTTGGTGATGCGACGCTTGAAAAACGCTCTCTTCAAAGTTGTCTTCCGTTGCTTCAAATGAAAAAGTGTTGCTCATCAAAACCCCGTAAAATTAGAGCAGAACCCGCTCGATTCCGCCCTGTTTAATGTTGTCGACAAAGTGCTGTTGCCACTCATCTCCCAGTGCTCTGTTCGCCAGTTCGACAACGATGTAATCAGTCTCCATGCCCGCATCATCACTGAAGGCCATCAGCCCTTGCTGGCAGGCGGGGCAGGAGGTGAGCATTTTCACATTGCCAGCGTTGGCTTTTGGGCTGCCCGTGAGCTGCTTGATCTCTTGCTCCAGCTGTTGTTGCTTGCGAAAGCGCACCTGATTGGCGATATCGGGGTTGGATACCGCAAAGGTTCCGGCCTGGCCGCAGCAACGATCAGATAGTGCAACGTCTTGCCCCATTAATTTGGCAGCCACCTGAGTGCCATTGTAGCTTTTCATGGGGGTGTGGCAGGGTTCGTGGTAGAGATATTGCACCCCTTCAACGCCCTCTAGGCTGACCCCCTTTTCCATGAGATACTCGTGAATATCCAGTAGGCGGCAATCGGGGAATATCTGCTCAAACTGGTATTTAAGCAGTTGGTCCATGCAGGTTCCGCAGGAGACGATGACGGTTTTGATATCCATGTAGTTAAGGGTGTTAGCGATTCGATGGAACAGGATGCGATTTTCCATGGAGATCTCTTTACCCTTGGCAGCATCACCCGCCGCTGTTTGTGGGTAGCCACAGCAGAGGTAGCCGGGAGGCAGCACGGTTTGCGCTCCAACATCATAGAGCATCGCCAGGGTTGCAAGCCCCACTTGGCTGAATAACCGCTCGGAGCCACAGCCGGGAAAATAGAATACGGCATCACTCTCACTGTTGACCTTGGCAGGGTCGCGGAGGATCGGAATGGTATTTTCATCCTCTAGTGCCAGCATGGCGCGGGTGGTTTGCATCGGCAATTTGGCAGGCATCGGTTTTTTTATGAAGTTGATGACCTGAGCCTGAATGGGTGCCTTATGGGTGGTGCCGGCAGGGCGTTTTTTTACCTCGCCTTTAAGCAGTGGTTTGGCCAGTTTGTAGGCGAAGCGCTGTGCCTTAAAACCCCATGCCAGCAGCCCTTTACGCATCACCTTGATGGTGGTCGGGTCTTTGATGTTGAGAAATGCCATGGAGGCTTGAGTGATGAGGCTGCTTTTACGTTGTTGCTGGTCTTTGAGAATGGTGCGCATGGTGATGGTGACATCGCCAAAATCGATATTGACCGGGCAGGGTGTGGCGCAGCGATGGCAGATGGTGCAGTGATCGGCGATATTGTTCATTTCGTCAAAATGACGCACCGAAATACCACGGCGGGTCTGCTCTTCATAGAGAATGGCTTCAATGGTTAAGCCCGTGGCGAGGATCTTATCCCGGGGTGAGTAGAGCAAGTTGGCCTGGGGTACATGGGTGGTGCAGACTGGTTTGCATTTTCCACAGCGCAGGCAATCTTTGATCGCATCGTTGAGCTGATCCAGTGCGGTTGACTCGAGGATTAACGCTTCCTGTTTTACCAGTTGTAATGAGGGTGTATAGGCATTCTCAAGGCCACCGCCTGCCATCAGTTTGCCGCGGTTAAAGTGATGGTTAGGGTCTACCCGATTTTTGTAGACGGCAAACTCTTCGATCGCTTTGGGTGCGAGGAATTGCAGCTTGGTAATGCCAATGCCATGCTCACCGGAGATAACGCCTCCTAGGCGAGTGGCCAGCGCCATCACCTGTTCAACAATTTTATCTGCCTCGTGCAGCATCAGGTAGTCATCCGAGTGTACCGGGATGTTGGTGTGGACATTGCCATCCCCGGCGTGCATGTGTGTGGCGACAAACAGGCGGCGCTTGCGGTGTTCGGCATGAAGCGTGTCTAGGCGTTGACGAATCGGGCTTAGTTCGCGGCCAGAAAATATCTCTTTGAGTGGTCGTTCGACGGTATCCCGGTATGAGATGCGTAGCACACGGCGCTGTAGCAAGTTGAACAGCGTATCGCCGCTCTGTAGCGCCTGTTGCACCTTGTCATCCAGCAGCGAAGTGAATTCGGCGGCGGGTTGGTCAATATTTTCCAGTAGCTGGTTCCAGTTGGACTGGGTGGTTTGTAAATGGTCTCGCGCCGCCCCTTTTTTGCCCTCCAGAATGGCATCATTTTCATCACTGTGCTCATAACCGGCAGGTAGCATAACCTTGGCGAAATCAAGTTCAAGATAGCTCAGCGCCGCATCCACCATGGCGAGTTTGTTTTGGGTGGATTGCACAATATTGATGCGCTCGATGCCCTCACTATATTCGTTAAGCCGATCGAGTGGGATCACCACATCTTCGTTGATTTTAAAGGCGTTGGTATGGGCGGCGATGGCTGCCGTGCGCGCACGGTCTAGCCAGAAGCGCTGCCGAGCTTCGCGGCTAGTGGCGATAAATCCCTCACCCTCACGCTGGTTGGCCATTCGCACGATGGCGGATGCGGCGGCAGCGACGCTGTTTTCATCATCACTGGCCAGATCGATCAGCAGTACCATTTTGGGTAGTTCAGCCCGGGGGGCTTTGGTTGAGTATTTTACAGCACGTACATAGCGCTCATCCAGATGCTCCATGCCCGCCAGGACCAGGTTCTGTTGGCCATCGATGAAGTCTTTGCTTTCGACAATGGCGGGGACTGCTTTGGATAGATCAGAGCCAAAAAACTCCAGACAGACAGTGCGGATATGGGCTGGCATCTTATGTACCAGAAAGACCGCTGAGGTGATCAGGCCATCACAACCCTCTTTTTGTACGCCCGGTAGTCCGCCGAGGAATTTGTTGGTCACATCTTTGCCAAGACCTCGCAAGCGAAATTCATCGGCGAATATTTTAATTATTTGTGGTTCACCACAGCGCCGCTTGCCATCGGCTTCATAGTGAGTAATACGGAATTCAGCAAATGCGTTGTCGTGAATTTTCCCCAGATTATGGTTGAGCCGCTCGACTTCAAGCCATTTTGCATCGGGGGTTACCATGCGCCATGAGACCAAATTATCGACGGTGGTGCCCCACAGTACTGCTTTTTTCCCACCGGCATTCATGGCGATATTGCCACCGATGCAGGAGGCATCCTGCGAGGTGGGGTCGACGGCAAACGTGAAGCCGTGGGCCTCGGCGCGTTCAGATACTCGGCGAGTGACGATACCGGCGCCGGTACGAATAGTCGGCACTGGATTGTCAACGCCGGGAATGTCGAGCATCTTGACCTCATCAAGCTGCAATAACTTCTCGGTATTGATGATGGCAGTATCTTCGTACAGAGGAACCGCCGCACCGGTATAACCGGTACCGCCTCCACGTGGAATAATGGTGAGGCCCAGCTCGATGCACGCCTTCACCAGTGGGGCAACCTCCTCCTCTGTGTCGGGAGTGAGCACTACAAAGGGGAACTCGACGCGCCAGTCGGTGGCATCGGTCACATGGCTAACACGGGCCAAACCATCAAACTGCACATTATCTTTGCGGGTCTGCTTGTGTAGTTTGCGTGCCGCCTTTTTTCTCAGCGCACTCTGGTTGTTGAGCCACTCCTCAAACGTTTTGATCGCCCCCCGCGCACTGCTGATCAATTTCAGCGCTTGCGGGTTGCTCTCTGCACGTTCAGCAATTTGATCGAGTCGATGGTGAAGTGCGTGGGTGAGCGAGTTGGCGCGTTTTTGATTCGCCAGCAGGTCGTCCTGAATGAACGGGTTGCGCTTGATTACCCACATGTCACCCAATACTTCGAACAGCATACGAGCAGAACGGCCGGTACGGCGCTCGCCACGCAATATGTTAAGGGTGTCCCACATCTCTTCACCCAGGAAACGAATGACAATTTCCCGGTCAGAAAATGAGGTGTAGTTGTAGGGGATTTCCCGGATACGCTGGTTTGTTTTGGTCATTTAATAGTGAGAGCAGCTGCCTGCTATAGGTAAAGTAGTCATTAGGCTGGCTAGTGTAGCATAGCCACTGGTGCTCTTTACACGGGTTAATGTGTAGGGTTATTCTGCCGATATGGTTCGCAATATCAGAGTGCTATTCGCCCTCGGTGCAGATACCAACGTGATACGCCAATCATGGGCTGCTCAGATTAACGGCCAAATAAACAGACGAATACAATAAACCATGAATGATCTGCCAACTTTTATCGATCTGGAAACACTGCAGGGGCTGGAGCCTATCGCCTCACTCTCCTATGGGCGAGTTAAAGAGTTAGCCAGCCGTACTCCGGTTGAGACTTTGCCCGCAGGTAGCACCCTCTTTAGTGAGGGGGATGAGGATCAAAAAATGATCTTTGTGATTGATGGGGAGATTCGCCTACACTCCAATCGCGGCGCTCAACCGCGCTTTATCCGGGCGGGTATGCCAGAGTCCTGGAACCCTGTTGCCAACCACCACCCACGCCAAATGAGTGCCACCACCGAGTGCAGCACAGAAATCATTCGTATCGATATTGAAGAGTTTGACCGCATACTGGCGTGGGATCAAATGGCCGTCACCGATGAAAATGGTGAGCGTGAAGCGCCCAGTGCCGGTGGAAGCGCTACGGCACAAATGACGCAATCAGCTACCTTTGAAAACCTGCCCCCAGCTAATATTGAAGAGCTGTTCAGGCGTTTGCAGCATATCGAGACTAAAATGGGTGATGTGATTATCCGCCAGGGTGACCTTGGGGACTACTATTGGTTACTGGATCAAGGCGAAGTAAAGGTGGCACGCCAGATGGAACCAGGGGGTGCAGAGGTCGAGCTAGCGACGCTGGGGGCCGGGGCAACCTTCGGTGAAGAGGCGTTGATTTCGGATAACCCCCGTAATGCATCGGTCACCATGCTAACGGATGGCAGATTGCGCCGCCTTGATAAAAAAGACTTTATTGCGCTGTTACGCGAGCCGATGGTGGACTGGATAGCGCTCGACCAAGCATTGGCGATGCTGGGTGATCAGGGTGTTTTTCTCGATGTGCGGGTTGCAGCCGAATTTAAACAAGGGCATCTACCGCAGGCGGTGAATAGCCCCCTGTTTGAGCTGCGGCAAAAGGTAGATGATTTTGATCAGTCGAAGCATTATATCTGTTATTGCAGCACGGGTCGCCGCAGCTCTGCCGCCGCCTTCCTTTTGAAGCAGAGTGGTTTTACGTCCAGTGTGTTAAAAGGTGGCTTGAGTCGCGTACCTGCCTCATTCATTATCCGCTAATCAGAATAATTCCGTAGTAGCGCAACCCCTTGCCGATAGTGATGAAGAGGATTGCCATCAAAACGGGCAGCCGCAACACGCCTGCCATCAAACACAAAATATCACCCACCACAGGTAGCCACGAGAGCAACAGCAGCGGGCTTCCCCAGCGTTGTAATTGGCTAACAGTTTTTTGTTGTCGGGGTGTCAGCGGGCGATTTTTGAGGAGTCCCATTGCCAGCAAAATACCCATCACCAGTGTGATAATGGCCCCCAGTGTATTCCCCGCAGTGGCGATACCGAGTAGCAACCAACGGTTATGTTCACCTTGACTGACCAGATAACCGAGCAGTATTTCGGAGCCACCCGGCAGCAGTGTCGAAGAGAGCAGTGCGCTGATAAACAGCCCCCACAGCACATTGTTTCCATTCATTAATTCCATGCGCTGAGTCTAACCTGATTGCGCTGTGCTGTTAAAGGGTACATTTCTATCAGGGGATTAGGGCAAAAGAATCCGGATGTTTTTATGCTATAGTTGCGCCAATTTATTATTAGAGGTGCCCTTCAGCAGGGGGAACATGCTATGTGGGAAAAAGCGTTACATATTATCGTCATGACCTCCTGGTTTGCCGGGCTCTTCTATCTACCGCGAATATTTGTCTATCACGCCATGAGTGATGACCCGGGGAGTCACGCAAATTTCAAGATAATGGAGCGTAAACTCTACTACTTTGTAACGCCGTGGATGATACTGACCCTTCTTTTAGGCGGCTGGATGTTATGGGATTACGCATGGGCTGCTTATGCAGACACGTGGTGGTTACATGCAAAACTCTTTTTATGCCTGCTGTTGGTGGTGTATCACTTTATCTGTGGCCACTACGTGAAGGTGTTTGCCGCCGATAAAAACACCCATAGCCACAAGTTCTACCGTTGGTTTAATGAGGCCCCCGTGTTGTTACTGGTGGCCATAGTGATTCTAGTTGTTGTAAAGCCGGGAATGTAGAGATGGAAGAGATGTCAGCCGTACCCATTGTGATGTCCTTTGCCGGCAATGATCCAACCGGGGGTGCCGGTATCGTCGCCGATATTGAAACCCTAGCCAGCATGGGTTGCCACTGTGCTCCGGTGATCACCGCATTGACCGTTCAAGACTCGGTTAATATGGTTCGCTTCGATGCCGTGGAGATGGATCTGCTGATAGAGCAGGCACGCGCTGTATTGGAAGATATGCCGGTGAGCTGCTTCAAAATTGGTATGCTCGGCAGTGAAGATGCGGTGGTTGCCATTCACTCTATCCTGATGGACTACCCCGGCATTCCGGTGGTGCTCGACCCCATTTTGCGCGCAGGTGGCGGCACACAAATGGCGGATGATGAACTCATTGAGGCGATGATCGAACTGCTGTTTCCACTGACCACCGTATTAACCCCCAATAGCCTCGAAGCACGTCGCCTTGCCCATGAGGCCGACACACTGGATGCCTGTGCCCATGAGCTGCTAGATATGGGGTGTGAATATGTACTACTGACCGGAGCACACGAAACAACCCCCGAGGTGGTGAACAGGCTCTATGGCAACAGCCGTTTGATGGAAAAGTTCAGCTGGGGGCGCTTGGCCGAAAGTTATCATGGTTCGGGCTGCACGCTCGCCTCAGCAATTGCCGGTATGCTGGCCCATGGTGTGGAGCCATTTACCGCGATTCATGATGCCCAGGATTTCGCCTGGCAATCACTGAAGAATGGTCACCGACTCGGCATGGGACAACATATGCCAAATCGCTTCTTCTGGGCGCGTGGAGAGGATGATGAGCCGACAGCAACCGAGTAGCCGCCTGCAGGGGCTGTATGTCATCACCGATAGCGCACTACTAAGCGATGACCAGCAGTTGCTGCATGGGGTTGCAGCGGCTATTGATGGTGGCGCTTGTTTGGTGCAATATCGGGATAAATCAAACGACCAGCAAAAGCGCCTACGCCAATCAAAAATGTTATTGCAGCTCTGCCGTGAACGGCATGTACCACTACTGATAAATGACGACCTCTCCCTAGCGGCAGAGGTGGGTGCTGATGGCGTACACTTAGGGCGCGGTGATGGCTCCCTGCAAGCGGCACGAGCGCTGTTGGGTGAGCAAGCGATCATTGGCCTCTCCTGTTACAATCAGCTAAATTTGGCTGAGCAGGCGCAGCAAGAGGGCGCAAACTACGTCGCTTTTGGGCGTTTTTTTAACTCTCAGACCAAGCCACAGGCACCCTCTGTTGCGCGAGAATTTCTGGTACAGGCCAAACAAAAAATTTATCTGCCAATCGTCGCTATTGGTGGCATCACCCCGCAAAATGGTGGCTCACTGGTAGCGGCTGGTGTTGATATGCTAGCGGTTGTTCACGGGGTATTCTCCTCCCCGGATATTCAAGCCACCGCACAAAACTATAAACAGCTTTTTTCAGAATAACGAGAGAGAAGGATAAAGTAATGACACAATCACACAACTTGTTTCAGGCGGCTAAAAAGCATATTCCTGGTGGGGTTAACTCCCCGGTTCGCGCCTTCAAAGGTGTCGGAGGTGAACCTATTTTTTTCAAAAAAGGTGACGGAGCCTATGTTATTGATGCCGATGATAAACAATATATCGACTACGTAGGGTCATGGGGGCCGATGATTGTAGGCCATGCCCACCCCAAGGTGATCAAAGCGGTACAAGAGATTGTGGTGAATGGTCTCGGCTTTGGTGCGCCCACCCAGATTGAAACCACTATGGCTGACCGGGTGTGTGACTTAGTCCCCTCCTGTGAAATGGTGCGCATGGTCTCATCGGGAACGGAGGCGACCATGAGTGCGATTCGCCTAGCCCGTGGCTACACAGGTCGCGATAAAATCGTTAAGTTTGAAGGCTGCTATCATGGGCACTCCGACTCACTACTGGTTAAGGCGGGTTCGGGAGCCTTGACGCTTGGCGTGCCGACCTCACCTGGCGTACCGGCGGCACTGGCAGAGCATACGATTACCCTCACCTACAACGATATCGACTCCGTTAAAAAAGCCTTTGCCGAAATCGGCGAGCAGATCGCCTGTATTATTGTCGAGCCGGTGGCGGGCAATATGAACTGCATCCCACCTGTTGCAGGCTTCCTGGAAGGGCTGCGAGAAGTGTGTGACGAGTACGGCACAGTATTGATTTTCGACGAAGTGATGACCGGTTTCCGGGTTGCCTTGGGTGGCGCACAAGAGCACTATGGTGTGAAACCAGACCTTACCACCTTGGGTAAAGTGATCGGTGGTGGCCTGCCGGTTGGCGCATTTGGTGGTAAACGAGAAGTGATGGAGCAGATTGCCCCGCTGGGGCCGGTATACCAAGCGGGAACACTCTCGGGCAATCCAGTATCCATGGCCGCCGGTCTCGCCTCCATGGGCATATTGATGCAGGATGGATTCCATGACAACCTGTCACAAAAAGCAGCGATGTTGATGGATGGCTTAAAAGTGCGAGCCAAAGCGGCGGGCATTCCACTGGCCACGAATCAAGTGGGCGGCATGTTTGGCTTCTTCTTCTCTGAAGAGCCACAAGTGACACTCTTCCAGCAGGTAACAGAGTGCAACATCGAACGCTTCCAAAAGTTCTACCACGCAATGCTCAATGAAGGTATCTACATGGCCCCTTCAGCCTACGAAACGGGCTTCGTCTCATCCGCTCACAGCAATGAAGATATTCAAGCCACACTGGATGCCGCAGAGCGAGCCTTTGCCAAGCTGTAAGCCAAATCGCTAGAACCGTATAACAACAAAAGATGCCGAGGCATCTTTTGTTGTTTATAACGGCTTCCCAGTCCTGCTGTTGTGTAGGATAAATCCAATAAAGAGTAAATATTATACCTGCTCCCTTGGTTCTAAATGGTCGAGAAAATCCTTGACTCCAACAACGCCCATGGCCTCAGGGTGGTGAATATCGTCCAGATGAAAACAACCTTCATGCTGCATTAAAATGAGTGCCTTGATGAATTCAGACGGTTTATATCCGCGAGTGCTTTTGGGCAGCGGAAAGTGATGGTCAATACGCTCGGCGAGATTGAGAGAGTCCCTTAACTGGGCCGTGGCTAATCAGCCGGCACGGGATGTGAGTAAGCCGTTTGTAGTGTCAAGTTTGTAGGGTAGAATCATCATAAGCCTTGAGCTGCCCCCCCCCCATTGGGTGATGGTGGGTTTCGTTGCTAACCACTATGCAGCCAAGGCTTTCTGCGGTTTAGAGGTTTCTATCTGGGGATTAGGGGGGTTGTAGCGTGGCAGCTTGGTGCTAAAGGCAGTAGAATGGTGGGAAGTTATCATTAACATAGGCTCTATCATGCAAGATTATCAGCGGGAATTTATTGATTTCGCAATCGCTATCGATGTTTTACGTTTTGGCGAATTCACGCTTAAGTCTGGGCGTGTCAGCCCCTACTTTTTCAATAGTGGCCTATTTAATAGTGGCGCAAGTTTAGCTCGCTTGGGGCAATACTATGCTGAATCCATAGAGGCATCAGGTGTTGAGTATGACATGCTGTTTGGGCCTGCCTACAAGGGTATTCCATTAGTCGCGGCGATGAGTATTGCGCTGGCTGAAAAACATGGGAAAGATACCCCTTATGCCTTTAACCGTAAAGAAGCGAAAGGTCACGGAGAAGGTGGCAGCATTGTGGGCGCGCCATTGGCGGGTAAGGTGCTGGTGGTTGATGATGTGATTTCAGCGGGGACATCGGTGCGTGAATCTGTAAAGATTATTGAGGGTGCCAATGCCGCACTGGCCGGGGTAGCAATTGCCATGGATCGACAAGAGCGAGGCACGGGTGCTACTTCAGCGATTCAAGAAATTGAGGCTCAACATCATATCAACGTGGTGAATATTGTCAGTATGGCGGATATTGTTGAATATCTAGCGGAAAAGCCAGGTATGGTGCGCCAGCTTGCAGCCATTAGTGCTTATCGTGAAAAATATGGAGCGTAACGTGGAGCAAAATGAACAGCGGGTAAAAATTGATTATTATAGTGATGTGCTCTGTGTTTGGGCTTATGTCGCGCAAATTCGCCTAGATGAGTTGAGGCATCACTTTGGTGATGTGATTGATATTCATTACTACTTTATGCCCGTGTTTGGTTCTACACGGCAGCGGATTGCTGAGGGGATGAAGGAGAAGGGTGGCTTTGAGTTTATGAATAAGCACACCCTGAATGTCTGTGCAGATTTTCTTCATGTGGATATTGATCCAGCGGTATGGCTAAAGGTTCAACCAGTGAGCTCTGTACAGACACACTTGTTCATTAAAGCGCTGCAATGCCTGGTTAAGCAGGGGGTGGTGAGTGCGCATTGTTGTAGTGACTATTTTGGGCGCAATGCAGTAGAGGAGTTTATCTGGCGTTGCCGTATTGCTTTTTTCCGTGATGGAGAGGATATTGCGGATTGGCAGCTGTTGTATCGTTTGGCCGAGCCGTTGGGTTTTGAGTGTGAGCAGATAGCAGCGCTGTTGAATAATGGTGAAGCGATGGCTGATCTCTGCCGCGACAAGGAGCTGTGTGAGCAGAACAAGATTGAGGGGAGTCCTACTTTTATCCTTAACGAAGGGCGTCAAAAGTTGTATGGAAATATCGGCTATAAGATATTAGAGAGCAATGTACATGAGGTGATACACCGCCCTTATAATCAAGCAAGTTGGTGCTGATAGTAGCGCTCGTCGTATAGCCAATACTCATTAGTGTAGTTTTTTGTTGCTTAGCATGGCATCAACCCGCGCTTCAGCAAAAAACCAGTCTTCCTCCGGGTTTGCTTTGGTAAAACCACGGCTCAGTGCCTGGAAATAGGCGGCCTCTTCGATCATGTGATGGCGCTGTTGTGTTGTGATTTCGACGGCTGATTGTTGTGGAGTGCGTAGTGAGTGTTGGGTGCGGCGGTCTCGTTTTCTTGCCATTGATCTGTTTCCTTTGGAGTCAATATTTGTTGCGTTGCATGGAAGTATGGACGCTGTCTTCTTATAATCAAGGTGATTTAGCCCGCCAATAATTTAATGCCAACCAGAATGGTGATCCACTCAAACACCCGTTTGATCAATTTATTGCCCTTGATGATTGCCAAATGCGCGCCAATATACCCTCCGAGAAAAGAGCCGATTAATAGTGCAGGCAGCCAATTCCAGGCAATTTCGCCCAAAATCCCCAGAGCGATGGCACCACTGCCATTCCAGAATAGTCCCACTAGAATGAGTGTGTAAGCAATAGCACGACGATAATCAAGTCCATACCAGCGTATTAGCCACAGTGTGACAAAAAGCCCGGTTCCAGAGGTGAGTGAGCCATTTAAAATGCCAATAAAAAAGAGTACGCCGCCGCCAGTCAGGTAGCCCATTGTGTCGCGGTGCCGGGGTTGGTTCTGTTGTCCCAACTCTGTTTTGAAAAATGAATAGACCCCGAGACCGATGGTGAGCAAACCGAGAGCAACTTCGGCATGGCGGCTGGGTATGGTCAGGATGATATTGGCACCCAGCACAACGCCGGGCAGGCCGCTGGCCAGTATGCAGAGTGCCAGTTTACGCTCTAGCGGCTCTTCCCGCAGGTTGCGGAGGGTGGCTCCCAGCCCGAGTGCAACGCTGGCAACTTTATGGGTGGCGAGGGCGACTCCGAAGGGGAGACCAAGAAAGATGAGCGCGGGAAATTGTAGTAGTCCTGCACCGCCACCGGCAAAGGCAGAAAAAATGTTGGCAATAAGTGAGATGATAAAGAGGATTAGTTGATCCAAATAATCCATGTGCATATCACTTCTGTGTGGGTTTTAGGGGCTTAGCTTAGAGCACGGCTGATTACTCAAACAGGCCTTTGACCAGCATCGGCCACTGATTATTCCACTGCTCGGTAGGTAGGCGCTGAAAGCGGGAGCGGACAAATTGGTGCATGCGGCCTTCGGCAAGGGAAACTAACAGGTTTGCGGTGGAGGGGAGGCCTCGGCCCCCGGGCAGCTCGCCGCTCAGTTCGCCCTCGCGCAATACCTGTTTTAACTGCGTCTCAAGGCGCTCAAAGAACTGGTTAGTGCGCTTGTGGAGTCGTTCATTCTCGCCAATAATGGCATCACCAATTAAAATGCGGGTGATTCCGGGGTTGCGTGCCGAGAAGGCCAATAGCACAGTGATTATTTTTTCACAACGTAGAACCGGGTTCTGAATCTCTTCAAGAATGCGGCTGAGTCGTGAAAAAATTGCCTCTTCAGCAAACTCGATAAGTCCTTCAAATATTTTAGCTTTGCTGGGAAAGTGGCGATAGAGAGCCGCTTCGGAGACCCCCACCTCTTTTGCTAATGCAGCGGTGGTGATGCGTGCGCCCAGATTGTTTTCCAGCTGTTGTGCGAGGGCTTCGAGAATTTGCTGTTTACGTGTGCCGTTACTCATTCTTTTTCCAGTTGTTTTCTATTAACGGTTTTTAATCAAGGTGCCGACACCTTCGTCGGTAAAGACCTCAAGTAGTACGGCGTGTTGTACTCGGCCATCAATAATATGAGCCGTATTGACACCCTTTTTAACCGCATCCAGCGCGCAGCCAATTTTAGGTAACATGCCACCATAAATGGTGCCATCTTTTATCAGCTCATCAACTCGCTGCGAGGTGAGGCCGGTGAGCAGCTTCTCCTCTTTGTCGAGCAGGCCGGCAATGTTAGTGAGAAGGATTAGTTTTTCTGCTTTCAGTGTCTCTGCCAGCTTGCCAGCAACCAGATCAGCATTAATGTTATATGATTGGCCATCGCTGCCAACGCCAATAGGGGCCACTACGGGGATGAAATCGCCATGGGCCAGCATATCCAATACCTCGGTGTCGATATTCTCCACTTCGCCTACATGGCCTATATCAATAATTTCCGGCACATCCATCTCTGGTGCATCTTTGGTGAAGGTAAGTTTTTTGGCATGGATCATGTTGCCATCTTTGCCGGTTAAACCAACCGCTTTACCTCCGTGCTGATTAATAAGACTGACAATCTCTTTATTAACCAAGCCACCCAGAACCATCTCGACTACATCCATCGTCTCTTTGTCGGTCACCCGCATACCCTGCACGAACTCACTCTCTTTACCGATACGTGTGAGCAGTTTGCCAATTTGCGGTCCTCCGCCATGCACTACAATGGGGTTCATGCCAACGGTTTTCATGAGCACGATGTCACGGGCAAAGCTGGCCTTGAGGTGCTCTTCAGTCATGGCGTTACCACCGTATTTTATAACGATGGTTTTACCCGCAAAGCGTTGAATATAAGGGAGTGCCTCGGTGAGAACCTTGGCGGTATTCATGGCGGCGATGGGCGTTAAAGACATTAGTCAATCCGTTTTTAGGGGTTAAAAGGGCAAAACAAGGCTGGGGTCTTGTGACAATATTAAATCATGAAACAGTGTTTTAATCCGCTTTAAGGCCGCTTCATTATCCCCTTCAAAGCGGAAAACCAGACTGGGAGTGGTGTTTGAAACACGCGCAAGCCCCCAACCATCAATAAATTCAACCCGTAAGCCATCAATGGTAATCTGCGCGGCACCCTTAAAATTGCTCGCCTTTATGAGGCGCTCAATAAGGGTGCGCGCATCCTCCTCGGGCATGCCGAGTGATAGCTCTGGTGTTATACAGAGCTCTGGCAGCGTATCAAACAGCGATTGTACTCCAGCGGAGTGCTGGGAAATGATCGCCAGCAGTCGTGCGGCGCTAAAGCAACCATCATCTATACCATACCAGTCGTCATTAAAGAAAATATGCCCGCTCATCTCCCCCGCCAGTGGTGCGCGGCTCGCTTTCATCTTGGCTTTTATCAGAGTGTAGCCTGACAGCCAGAGAATGGGGTGCCCTCCCGCAATGTCGATACGCTGAGCGAGATGACGGGTGCACTTAACATCAAAGACAATGGTGGCATTGGGGCGGCGGGAGAGCACCTCTTCGGCATAGAGAATCATTTGTAGATCTGCCCAGATGATGCGGCCATTGGGTGCAATGACACCGAGGCGGTCGCCATCACCATCAAATGCGAAGCCCACGTCGGCTTCATTTTCAATGACGGCAGCTATTAAGCTGGTGAGGTTTTTAGGGTCGCTGGGGTTGGGATGGTGGTGTGGAAAGCGGCCATCAATATCACAAAAAAGTTCAATGACCTGGCAGCCGAGCTGCTTCAGCAGCTTTGGGGCGGTTTTTGCGGCGACACCATTGCCACAATCTACCACCACCCGCAGTGGCCGATTGAGTTGGATGCGACTCATAATGGCAGCAAAATATTCGGGCAGTACATCTCGCGGTGTGCACTGCCCGCTACCGGTATAAAAGGCCTGTCGTAGAATACGCTGGTAGAGTGCCTGAATCTCTTCGGCTGTCAGTGACTCGGCGTTCAGCATCATTTTAACGCCGTTATAATTGGGCGGGTTATGGCTTGCGGTAATCATTGCCATATTGCCTTCGCCCAGAGCGAGTGCTGCAAATCCGGTGACCGGTGTAGGCACGCAACCTACGTCAGTAACATCACATCCGCTGGAGAGCAAACCGTCGATTAAAGCCAAGTGGAATTTGTAGCTGGAGAGGCGACCATCACGGCCACAATAGAGGTGTGACTCACCACGGGCACGTGCCTCACTACCAAGGGCGCGACCGATCAAGCGGATGTTGTCAGCCGTCAGCTCCTGGCCGACAATGCCACGAATATCATAGGTCTTAAAAATTGAGGCGGGCGGTGGAGTGGTTAGGTTTTCTTGGTTCATTAATGACCAGGAGTTTTATTGTTATTCGCCCATTATACAAGGATTGGTTTGCTGCGCTAGTGGTGCTTGTCTGTGGTTGTTCACTGCTTGCCGGTTGAGCCAAATCCTCCGGTGCCTCGCAGGCTCTCTTCAAACGCCTCGACAATGTGAAACTCGGGCTGTATGACCGGTACAATGACCATTTGTGCGATACGCTCTCCCGGTTCAACAACAAATGTTTTATCGCCACGATTCCAGCAAGAGACCATTAATTGGCCCTGATAGTCGGAATCGATTAGACCGACCAGGTTACCCAGTACAATGCCGTGTTTATGGCCCAGCCCGGAGCGTGGTAAAAGTATTGCGGCCAAGCTGGGGTCGCTGATGTGAATGGCGATGCCGGTAGGCAATAGGTGGGTCTCCCCCGGTTTGATCGGTAAAGGTTGGTCAAGAATGGCGCGTAAATCCATTCCCGCAGAGCCTTCGGTAGCGTAGTTGGGCAGGGGGAATTCATTGCCAATACGGGGGTCGAGAATTTTTAATTCAATTTTGTGCATGGAGTGCTCTACCTGTTGGTGGATTGCTGCAAGGTTTTTGGGTGGTGAAGGCTCTGAATAAGCAATGAATTTCTTATTCAGAGGTTTTTTGGTGTGATAAGGAGCGTAGGGCCTACGCCTCGCCGCCAACAATAATAGTCACCATTTTGTCAGGGTCAATGCGGCGCTGATAGGCCTCTTTTATCTGCTGCCAGCTGACGGCATCGACTTTATCGTTGAAAGTATCGAGGTAATCCAGCGGTAACCGGTAGAAGCCGATCATCCCCAGGGAGCCGACAAT
>JAKIVC010000032.1 GCA_021647245.1 Gammaproteobacteria bacterium | reverse complement strand
TCTCAGGGGCTAGTGGCACTACGTGATGGATGGATCAAGCTTCACTATGCTAAGTGAAACGCCCTGTGCGGAGCCGCATGCAGGGTGTTGTGGGGGCTGAGGGTTAGAGACCCTTGGCTACCCGATTGGCCTGTTGTTTCTCGTCCAGATGATAGCCTTGGCGATTTGGCATGTGACTCTGTACCGCAAAACGTCCATGACCCTGATAGTGGCTCGCCTCTACCACCCGTGCATCGTGGTAGAGTCGGGCTTCGATGTTTAGATCCGTATTGAACGCCGCCAAGTGAGGTAGCTTGAGGGCTAATGTGAGGATGGTGGTGTAACGGTGTCGCTCTTTTATTTCTATGTGGAGTGTGCTCCCTCCGACTAGGTCGAAGTGGTAGTGTGCAGCCATATTATCCAAGCAGCCCAGTAGCTGTTGCAGCAAATTATAGTTGGCTTCGTGCAGACGGGTCTGGTTGAAAAAGTGTTTTTTGTGGTGTGTTGCAATGGTCATTAATCTGATTTAATGCGTGATTTAAGGCGTATGGTGGCTTGGCTCATGATTTGGCTAACGCGGGATTCACTCACCCCCATAACAGAGCCGATTTCGCGCAGATTCAATTCACTATTGTAGTAGAGGGTGATTACCAGCTTTTCCCGCTCGGGTAGTGCGTCTATTGCATCGGCAAGTAACCGCTTTATATCCTCGCTCTGGAGTTGCTCCAGTGGCCCGGCACTGGCGCTGCTGGAGGCACTTCCATTAATTGCACCGTCATCAAGTGCTAACTCATCTAGGCTGAATATTTTTGAGGTGCTGGCATCTTGTAATATTTTATAATATTCGTCGAGAGCGATACCTATATGTTGGGCAATCTCTTCATCTTTGGCATCCTTGCCCGTGGTGCTTTCTATCTCCTTAATGGCACTTGTGATGTCGCGCTGTTTGCGGTGTACCGATTTTGGTGCCCAATCATTGCGCCGCAACTCGTCGAGCATAGCGCCGCGAATGCGAATCGAAGAGTAGGTTTTAAAGCTTGCACCCTGGGTGGGGTCGTAGTTTTTACTGGCATCCAGCAGGCCAATCATGCCCGCTTGAATAAGGTCATCAACCATGACGGATGAGGGCAGCCGTGCCGCTAAATGGTAGGCAATCCGCTTTACCATAGGCGCGTGTTCTTGGAGTAAATCATCTTGTGATTGTTGGAGTGTGGAGTACATGGTTACCTGATTTAAACATCAATTGATCACGTTTGATCGCCTGCAGATTGACATTCGGCAACAAGCTGCCAATCTTTAGTCTCTATACTTGTTTTGATGGCTTGGAACGCCATCAAAATGATAAAATAGCCCCTGTGGGGTTTTGTGGTGAAGGGCATTGTGCACTGAGTGTTGATAGCCCCGCTTGTGCAGAGGCCTCTGGTAGATACCTGACATGGGAAGTGAAGCATAAAAATGGCGATTCAAATTACAGACCCACTGGATGCTGGCTGGAAAGTGTGTTTTGAACATGAATTTTCTCAAGACTATATGGTCAGCTTGCGTGCTTTTTTGCGTTCTGAAATAGGTGCGGGGCATCTCATTTATCCGCCAAAAGAGCAGTGGTTCAACGCTTTTTTATATACCCCTCTCAATGAGATTAAAGTCGTGATTGTCGGGCAAGATCCTTACCATGGTGAAGGTCAGGCTCACGGTTTAAGCTTTAGTGTGCCGGATGGCATCAAAATCCCCCCTTCGTTGCGGAATATATATAAGGAGCTTAGTCGTGATTTGGCGATGGATATTCCCGCCTCTGGTAATTTAGAGGGTTGGGCAAGGCAGGGGGTTTTGTTGCTGAATGCCTCGTTAACGGTGCGTGCCGCAGAGGCTAATAGCCACAGTAAGCAGGGGTGGCTGCGTTTTACCAATGCCTGTATTAAACATATTAATACACACAGAGAAGGGGTGGTTTTTTTAGCCTGGGGGCGGTTTGCCCATGGTCTCTGTTCGGTGGTCGACACCCCTAAACACTGTGTGATCAAGACATCTCATCCAAGCCCGTTGGGTGCTCATAAAACAGGGAAAGATTTTAGCGCATTTCTGGGTTCAGGCTGTTTTTCGCAGGCGAATGATTACTTGAAACGGCGAGGTGAGTTGCCGGTGTGTTGGTCGCAGACAAGCGAGTCGATATAGTGTGTTGCAGAATCTGAATGGTGGCTCCCCCCGGACTCGAACCGGGACACCCGAAGGCGGGGGATTTTGAATCCCCTGCGTCTACCAATTCCGCCAGGGAGCCGTATCATTTTACTGCCAGGAGAGAGCCTCTCTGCCAGTGCGCGCTATTATAGGGAATTTTTTTTAAACGGCAAGCAATAGATTTTCTCTTCTGGTAATATGCCGCCCATGAAACGAAGTGATTTTTTTTACCATCTACCTGAAGAGCTGATTGCCCAATATCCAACGGCAGAACGCAGCGCTAGCCGCCTACTGCATGTGCAGGGTGAGAGCGGTGCTTGCCTCGATCAGCAGTTCCGTGATTTTCCTTCCCTGTTGAATCCAGGTGATCTACTGGTATTCAATAATACCCGAGTGATTCCAGCGCGTATGCTGGGTCACAAAGAAAGTGGTGGCAAGGTGGAGATGCTGGTGGAGCGTGTGCTGGGTGAGCGTACAGTGCTGGCGCATTTGCGTGCCAGTAAGTCGCCCAAAGCAGGTGCTCTCCTACTCTTTGAGGAGTGTGTTGAAGTAGAGGTTGTCGGGCGGCAGGAAGCGCTTTTTGAGTTACGCTTTTTGGGTGAGCGCAGTGTGATTGAACAGCTTGAAGCCCATGGGCACATGCCACTGCCACCTTATATAGAACGCGCTGATGAGTTACAGGATCGGGAGCGTTATCAGACCGTCTTTTCTGATCGTAGCAAGTGTGGCGCGGTGGCGGCCCCGACGGCAGGCCTGCATTTCGACCAGGCGATGTTGGATCTTCTTGAGCAGCGCGGGGTTGAGTTTGCCTATGTCACGCTGCATGTGGGGGCAGGCACTTTTCAGCCGGTGCGTGTGGATGATATTTGTGATCACAAAATGCACAGTGAATATCTGGAGGTGGGCCAGCAGGTAGTTGACCAGGTAGCCGCAACCCGTGCGCGGGGTGGGCGGGTGATTGCGGTGGGTACCACCAGTGTGCGCAGCCTAGAGAGTGCGGCGCTGTCAGGGGAGTTGCAGGCTTTTCAAGGAGAGACTGAGATTTTTATCCACCCAGGGTATCGGTTTAACTGTATTGATGGATTGTTAACCAATTTTCATCTTCCTGAGTCGACGCTGTTAATGCTGGTGAGTGCGCTGGCCGGTTATGAGAACATGATGGCAGCTTATCAACATGCGGTGGCGCAACAATACCGCTTTTTCAGTTATGGCGATGCCATGTTTATTACCCCGAGCGCAACTGCACGGGTGGTGCGAGAGGAGTAAGCCAGTGTCGATGATGAGCTTTGAATTGCAACAGCGAGATGGTCGGGCGCGTCGTGGTGAGATCAGCTTTCCTCGTGGCACTATTCAGACTCCCGCATTTATGCCGGTGGGAACCTACGGTACAGTGAAAGCGATGACACCCGAAGAGCTGGAAGCTACGGGTGCTGAAATTGTACTGGGAAATACCTTTCATCTATTTCTACGCCCGGGTACCGAGGTGATTGAAGCACACGGTGACCTGCATGACTTTATGGCCTGGCAAAAGCCGATTTTGACTGACTCGGGTGGGTTTCAGGTGTTTAGTTTGGGGGCGATGCGTAAAATCACAGAAAAAGGAGTCACTTTTCAATCTCCCGTGAATGGCAATAAAGTTTTTATGGGGCCAGAGGAGTCAATCGATGTTCAGCATAAGCTGGGTTCTGATATTGTGATGATCTTTGATGAGTGCACCCCCTATCCAGCGACACATGAGCAGGCGAGGGAGTCGATGGCGCTGTCGCTGCGCTGGGCCAAGCGCAGCAAGGAAGCGCACGGAGACAATGCCAGTGCGTTGTTTGGTATTGTGCAGGGGGGCATGTATCCAGAATTGCGCGATATCTCGCTTGAGGGGTTGAGTGAAATGGGTTTTGATGGTTACGCCATTGGTGGGCTCTCAGTGGGTGAGCCTAAAGAGGATATGTTGCGTATCCTTGATCATACAGTGCCCCAAATGCCGGAAGAGAAACCTCGTTATTTAATGGGGGTGGGCAAGCCGGAGGATATTGTTGAGGCGGTGCGCCGAGGGGTCGATATGTTTGATTGTGTGATGCCGACCCGAAACGCCCGAAATGGCCACCTTTTTACCCGCCTAGGGGTAGTGAAAATCCGTAATGCGGTTCATCAGAGTGATCCCCAGCCGCTGGATGCCGAGTGTGGTTGCTATACTTGCCGTCACTACAGTCGTGCCTACTTGCGGCACCTGGATAAATGTCGTGAAATATTAGGTGCACGGTTAAATACGATTCATAACCTTTATTACTACCAATCGCTCATGCAAGGGCTGCGTGATGCCATTGCAGAGCAACGCCTGGCAGCATTTGTTGAAGAGTTTTATACGCTACGCGGACAAACGGTACCGGCTATGTAATAATAGCGCGCTTTATGCTATCAACCGACCTGTGCTGACAGGTCATGAAATATAAAACTACGAGGGTAAATAATGAGCTTTTTCATCTCAGATGCAGTGGCAGAGGGTGCGGCCGCTACAGGTTCTACCGGTGATTCACTGATGGGTCTGATCCCTTTTGTTCTACTGTTTGTGATCTTCTACTTTTTCTTGATCCGTCCGCAGTCCAAGCGTGTTAAAGAACATAAAAATATGCTGACAACGCTGGGTAAAGGCGATGAAATCGTTACCAATGGTGGTCTTTTAGGTAAAATAATCATGGTGGGCGATGAGTTTGTTACCGTTGAGATCGCGAATAACACTCAGGTAAAACTACAAAAGCAATATATTGCCAATCTGATGCCAAAAGGCACCATTAAGTCAGCCGAATAACCTATCGACACGAGTAGTCAGCATGAACCGATATCCTGCATGGAAATATCTTATGATCGCGGTTGTGGTTGTGGTGGGCGGACTGTACGCCCTACCCAATCTCTATGGTGAGGATCCCGCAATCCAGATCAGCTCAAATCGTGACGAGGTTCTGGATACTCGTTTTGTTGAGCGGGTAGAGCGCCAACTGGCACAGGCTGGGCTTGCGGCAACTTCAATGGAGTTAAACAAGGGCGGTCTGCTGCTGCGTTTTGGCAACGAAGATAACCAGATGACCGCCAAAGATATCCTGGCGGATAATCTGGGCAATGGCTTTATCGTTGCGCTGAATCTGGCCCCGGCGACACCGGAGTGGTTAAAGTCAATAGGTGCTTCTCCCATGTATCTTGGCCTCGACCTTCGTGGTGGTGTGCACTTTCTAATGGAGGTAGATACCGATGCAGCGGTGAAACAGTCGTATGAGCGTTTCGTCAGTGACTACCGTAGCCAGTTGCGTGAAGAGAAAATTCGCTACCTATCCATCGAACACTATGAGCATAAGGGGCGCGCTGGGGTAGCGATAAAGCTGCGCAAGCTAGAGGATCGTGAAAAAGCGCGTGAAGTATTACGACTCGCTTATAGTGAGCTGGAGTTCCGTGAGATTGATAAAGAGGGCGCGGCACTGCTTTTTACCACCCTGAGTAAAAGTGCCGTTATCGAAGCCAGGAACATGGCTGTTCAACAAAACATTACCACACTACGCAATCGCGTTAACGAACTGGGTGTTGCCGAGCCGGTTATCCAGCGACAGGGTGAGAGCCGAATTGTTGTTCAACTGCCCGGTGTACAGGATACCGCACGTGCCAAGGAGATTCTGGGGGCAACCGCCACACTTGAATTTCGCATGGTTTCTGACAAAGGGAGTGTTGAGAGCGCAGTGGCAGGTCGTCCTGTGCCGGGTGCCAAACTTTATCATGAGCGTGGCGGCGGCCCGATTTTATTAAGAAATAGAGTCATGCTGACGGGAGATCGTGTGATTGATGCCTCCTCTGGTATGGAATCTGACACCGGCTCACCGGCTGTTTTTATTACCCTCGATGGTAAAGGTGCCACTATTTTTAGTGATGTGACCAGAGAGAATGTGGGTAAATTGATGGCGGTGGTCTTCATCGAGGCGAAGAGCGAAACACGCACCATCAATGGTGAGAAGGTTAAGGTAAAACGCACCGTAGAAGAGGTGATCAGTGTGGCACGAATTCGCGAGCCACTGGGCAAGCGCTTTCAGATCTCCGGTCTGGATAGCACCAAAGAGGCCCGTGATTTAGCACTGCTGCTGCGTGCAGGTGCCTTGGCAGCGCCCATTGAAATTGTTGAAGAGCGAACCGTCGGCCCAAGCTTGGGGCAAGATAACATCGACCAGGGCTTTATGTCGGTGGTATTGGGCTTTGCGCTGGTGCTGCTCTTTATGGCATTTTGGTATCGCGGTTTTGGACTGTTTGCCAACATCGCACTGGCGCTTAATCTGGTTTTGATTATTGCTGTACTGTCAATGCTTCAGGCGACGCTCACCTTGCCAGGTATTGCGGGTATTGTGTTGACGGTGGGTATTGCGGTGGATGCTAACGTGCTTATTTTTGAGCGCATTCGAGAAGAGCTGAGGAGTGGCAGTGCCACCCAATTAGCTATCGATGCCGGGTTCAACAAGGCCTTTTCAACCATCGCAGATGCGAATATTACAACATTGATTGCGGCGGTGGTGCTGTTCGGTTTTGGTACCGGGCCCATCAAGGGGTTTGCCATCACCTTGAGTATTGGTATTTTGACCTCAATGTTTACCGCGATTGTTGTGACACGTGCCGCCGCCAACTTGACGTATGGCGGCCGCAAGATTAACAAGCTTTCAATTTAAGGGCGCCAATATGCAAATCTTTAAACAAGTGCCTGATTTTGACTTTATGGGTAGACGAAAGTTTGCGGTCATCTTCTCACTGATACTCATAGCGGCCTCTATTGCTTCGCTGGCGACACGCGGGCTTGAGCTGGGTATTGATTTTACCGGTGGTATCCTGATCGAAATGGGATATGACAGCCCGGTTGACCTGAGTCAGGTGCGGAGTGCGCTCAATGAAAATGGCTTCGAGGATGCGATTGTTCAGCACTTTGGCACGTCAAAAGATGTTCTGGTGCGGCTCGCACCCAGAGATGAGATGAGTAATGCTGAAGTAAGCGGGCACGTAATGGATGTGTTGCAGGAGAACAGTGCTCAATCACCTGAGATGCGTCGTGTTGAGTATGTTGGCCCACAGGTGGGCAAAGAGCTGACAGAGGATGGCGCATTGGCGATGCTGTTCGCTCTGGCGGGCATTCTCATCTATGTGGCGCTGCGCTTTGAATATCGTTTTGCTCTCGGTTCAGTCGCGGCACTGCTACACGATGTAGTGATTACGCTGGGTATATTCTCTCTTCTCGGGATTGAATTTAACCTCACCGTATTGGCGGCGATTCTGGCCGTTATCGGCTATTCGTTAAACGATACCATTGTTGTTTTTGATCGGGTACGGGAAAATTTTCGCATTGTGCGTAATCGAACCACCGAAGAGGTGACCAATATCTCGTTAAATCAGACGTTGTCTCGCACCATAATGACCTCGATGACCACGCTGCTGGTGTTGCTGGCACTCTTTTTTGTGGGCGGTGAGCTGATCAATGCGTTTGCTCTGGCGCTGATTATCGGTGTTTTTGTCGGTACCTACTCTTCAATCTATGTTGCCAGCACCATGGCGCTGGCACTGGGTGTCAGTAAAGAGGATCTTATTCCGCCTGAGCGTGAGGGTGCCGAGGTGGATGACACGCCTTGACCCAGTAGTAGCTTGCTAGATTTTAGGAATGCAGATGGTGAATAAACTCCCTCCCAATCTGCTGTCATTACTGAGTGTAATGTAACCCCTCTTTTCGTTGTTATGGTGCGCTTGTGCAATCGCCTGACTAAAGTAGAGCCCTAGCCCAGTACTGCCTGTTTTGAAGTCTACAGTGGCTGATTTTCCGGGCTGAGCTGCTAAGATTGAGGGTGGGTAACCTGGGCCGTCATCCTCTATCGTAATCAATAGCTGCTCATCTCGCACCCCAGCACTCAACTTGATGGTTTTCTCTGTGTAGCGGAGAGCATTATTAACCACATTGTTGATTACACCGGCTAATAGATTGGCATCAAATACCCACTCGAGCATATCATCGCATTCGATGATCCCTTCAATATTGGCATAACGGAGGCTAGCCTGGTGGTAGAGCAGCTGCTCGTCAAGAAAGTCATACACAGAGTTTAGCTCTTTATGCAAAGCAATCTTCTCACCCTCGACCTTATAGAGTGTGAGCAGTGACATCAGATCGTTATTGACCCGCTTGGCTTCATAGCGCAGCTGGTTAAGCGCGTCATCCACCGAGGTTGTATCTTCGTGCTTTACCGTCTCAGAAATATGATCAATGGTAGTGATGATCATTGAGAGCGAATTTTTCATATCATGTGCGGCTGAGGCGAGCAGTGTAGAAAAGTCGAGCGCGCTTTTGTTATTCATAATACCTCCCTATGGTTGTAGGCAGCTTTTTTCTAACAGGCTGAACTTCTTTGCAAGCTGTTGATAGCGCCGGTCATTGGCATCTTGCTTTTTTGCATTATTGAGATAGCGCCGGCACTGTAGTATGCGCTCATCGTTGCAGCCATTTTTTTGCAGATCTAGAATGAGTGCTTGGGCCGCGTTGAGGTTAACGACTTTATTGGCTGGTAGCTTACGGGCCGCATTAACAAAGAGCTCAATCGCCTCATCCAGCTTGCCGCTGTTGGCGAGCTTGGCTGCTTGGTTGTTGATGTTGGCAATTCGGGTAATCGCATTCTGCACCATTTTCTCCCCCTCTTTTGCCAGCCCTGCTTGATTGAAAGCCTCGCGAGCGCGGGCAATAAAGTGCTCGTTCTCGTGGTTGTTTTCAATGACATCCAGCATGATCTCCACCCCAACCTCCTGATCGCCGTGGCGAAGGCACGCTTCAGCAACGCCCAGTGAGGCGGCTGCAGAAATATCATCATCTGCCTCCTTTTTTCGGAGTAGTCTTTTTGCTTTCTCCAGGCTCTCAACGGCACGTTCTTGGCGGTTTACGGCATCATGTACTTCACTTTCGGATACCGCTAATTTCAACAGCGCATCGGTTTGCTGGGCAAAGTTTTCGCGCCCCTGTTTTAGGCACTGTAGCGCTTTTTGATCACGCTTCTGCTCAACCAAAATTTTGGCTAGGTTGGTAAAGTCATCTGCTCGTTTAAAGGCAGAGCCTTTACTGAGTTTTACCGCTGCTTTGCTGGCCCGCTCAGCAACGGCAGTATCACCGTTGCTGATGGCAATGTCGGCCAAGTGTTGTCGGCGCACTAATATGTTGGGGGAGAGGTCACTGGCTTGCTGGAGGATGGCTTGCGCCTGATGGTTGTCGCCGAGTGCTTCCAGGGTGCGCGCCAGCCAATCGTAAGCATCCATCTGGTTGGGGGACTCTTTTAGCAGTGTAGAGAATATCTCTTTTGCTTCATGATATTTTTTGCGCTCAAAGTAGGCCTTTCCGAGTCCCATCTGCGCCCAGGGAAGGGAGTATTGTTGCAGTACCTCTTGGTATAGATCGGCCGCTTTTGTATACTCTTCGGCCAGGTGTAATATGTTTCCCTTTACCTTTAGCAGGTTAATAGCATTTTTGGGGTATTTATCACTCAGTGAATCACAGATTGTGATCGCCCTATCGTAGTGCCTCTCTGCTAATGCTTCTCCAACAAGATTCAACCCCTGTTTGCGATAGAGGAGCCTTTGCAGGCGCTTGATTAAAACCTCTTTGGTGAAGGGTTTGGTGAGGTAGTCATCGGGTTCATACTCCACGGCAGCCATCACCATTGCCCGGGTATTTTCACCGGTAATGACCATGAACAGAGAAGAGAAATCTAATATACCTTCATGGCGTGCCTCCTCAAGGATCTGTTGTCCATCCTTGCTCTCACCCATATTGTAGTCGCATAGGACAATGTCATATTTTTTGCGGCGCATCTTCTCGATGGCGTCATCACCATTGCCAGAATCATCGACGGCTTCCGGATTATACTCCATCAGCATGCGCCGACAGGTATTACGCATTTCAGAGAAATCATCAATAATCAGGATGTTGAGGTTCTCTAAATTAAACACCTGGGGCAGAGTATCCTTAGGTTTTGATTTGCGTGATATAGCTATCGACTATTTGAGAGTATCCTTTATACGCCAGACAGTGATGCTGGTTTCACGGAGCTGACAGTTGCAACCGCTGTAGTGCAGGGCTGAGCAGCGCGGGGTTGACTCGAGCATCATTTAGACTGACACCCCAGTGCAGGTGTGGGCCAGTTGAACGACCGGTGGTACCGACAGTACCGAGCAAGTCGCCCTGCTTTACATGCTCGCCCTCACTAACGGCTATCTCATTCATATGGCAGTACAGAGTGATCAACCCTTGGCCATGATCAACAAAAACGGTATTTCCGTTGAAAAAATAGGCTCCAGTGCGCACCACAACACCATCAGCGGGCGATGTGATGGGGGTTCCTTCGGGTGCGGCAATATCGGTACCGCTATGGGGTTTGCGCGGTTGCTCATTGAAGTAACGTTGCAACCCGAAACGACTGCTGAGGCGACCCGTCACGGGGAGCGCAAGTTCGGGCAGTGACGGGTTGCCATCCCGCCAGCTTCGTAAGGCTGATTTTATCTCTGCGCGCTCGCGACCGATACGATCCATATCAAGTGTATTGGGGCTAACGTGCCGCTTGTTTTTAACCGTAATGTATTGTGTTTCATAGGCCATCTCCTCAACCACGAAAGCAAGTGGCTGCTCGCCGTTATCCATCTTTAAGTGGTGGGTTCCTGGCTTTAAACTAAGTGGCAGCCCGACCACTGCATGCCACCGCTCTTGGTGCTGAATCGTCATCACCTGGCGGTTATTAAAATAGATGCCGGGTGGCTGTGTATCATGGGGTAGCTCGATAAGCACGACCCCACCGGGTACCGCTGCTTGCTGTGGTGTGAAACTGGCAAAAAGGGGTGTTGCCATTAGCGTTAGAAAAAAGCTGTAGATGATGGCTTTAATTGTCATGCTGCTGCTCGATAGTCGCTTCTATTTGGCCCTTGTTAAGCCGAATATTGATTTTATCCCCACAGTTGAGCTGCTCAGATGAGCGAATCACAGCGCCACTTTTTTTGCTGGTGACGATGCTGTAGCCCCGACTGAGCGTGGCAAGGGGGCTGACGGTGTTGAGGTGATGGGCATATTGAGTAAGCGTCTGCTTGCGATCATGTAAAATATTTTCACAACCACGGTGGAGGCGGCGGCTCAATTGCTGAAAATGCAGTACGTAGTGTGTCAGTCGGTGTGACGGTGTGTTTTGTTGAACCTGTGTCGCAAGCAGCTCAACCCTTTGCTGCTTTCGGTTAATGACTTGTGTGATCTGCCTGATCAGCTGTTGCTCTATCTCATCGAGCTGTTGAGACTGCGCCATGATCTTCTGTTGCGGGTGGCGAATACGCTGTTGTAGCCAGGCGAGTTGCTGTTTTTTTGGATTAATCTGGTTTAGAGCGCTGCGGTCCAGGCGCTGTTTGAGTTGCTGCAGTCGATGCTGCCATGCGCTGTGGTCTGGGCTAGCCATTTCGGCGGCAGCCGAAGGTGTGGCTGCGCGTTGATCGGCAACAAAGTCACAAATGGTGTAATCAATTTCATGGCCAACAGCGCTGATAATTGGGATTGGAGCGCTATAAATCAGGCGCGCCAGTGGCTCGCTATTGAATGCCCAGAGGTCCTCTATTGAGCCGCCACCCCGTCCGATGATCAAGGTGTCGCACCTTCTCTCATCAATGGCGCATTGCAGCGCACTAATAATATGCTCGGCTGCCTGCTCACCCTGCACCGCAGCGGGGTAGAGGGTGACGGGGATCGAGGGGGCTCGACGTTTTAAAACATGTAAAATATCCCTGATAGCCGCACCGGTAGGGGATGTGATAATTCCGATTCGCTGTGGGTGGGGTGGTATTTCATGTTTATGTCGGGCTTCAAACAGCCCTTCACTCTGCAGCCGACCTTTTAACGCCTCGTAGGCATGGCGGAGTGCACCATCACCAGCCTCTTCCATGTGCTCGGCAATGAGCTGAAAGTCTCCTCGGGCTGTGTAGAGGCTGACGCGGGCGCGAATAAGTACTTGATCACCATTTTTAGGCTGAAATGGGATATGCATATTGCGCATGCGAAACATGGCACTGCGTACTTGGCAGCGGCTATCTTTAAGGGTGAAGTACCAGTGGCCAGAGCTTGGGCAGGAGAAGTTAGATATTTCACCCTCTACCCAGATGAGAGGGAAGGTGCCTTCTAGAAGCTCTTTTGCCTCAGTCGATAGTTGGCTGATGTTGTAGATGAAACGCTGTTTTTGGTTCATATTCGTGATTTTTCTCTTTACTGCTGATCAAAACTGCCAAGGTTTGATCTGTTGCTGCTTCATGTTTTGTGTGAGTGCGGCTTCGCTCTCAAAGCGCGCTTGACGGGCAACCTCAAGCGCACGCGAGTAGTCGCCAGTGGCATCAATGCGTTTTGCCTCTTCGATCAGTGTTTGTGTATTAACCCAGCTGCCGCCATGTTGCTCGGCAAGCAGCAGCTTATATTCTGCAACCTGAATGGTGAGATCAGAAATCTCATTGACCGGTGCTGCTGCCATGCACCCGCAAAGAGAGAGGATCGATAAGAGGAGGATAAACTTTTTCATCGTCAATGTCAGGAAGCAGTGAATAGGTAATCCTTAGTTATATCGGCTGAGAGAACAGTATATGTAGTTGATCGGGCGATTAATAGAATCACCTTGTGTGTGGTTTTTGCAGGTGGAGTCGAGGCGGCCTTAATCTCTGCTTTTTTCGGTATATTTTTACTTTTTGACCCTTATTTATTGGCAGGGAGAAAAAACTATCTTTCGTGTAAAGGTCTCAGGCTATATAATGCTTGGCTAACAGTAACAACTTGTGACGGAATAACTCCAATATGCGTATAGCTCAAGATGCCCTGACATTTGATGATGTGTTGCTGATTCCGGCACACTCAACCGTAATGCCTAAAGAGGTCCGCCTCTCCACTCAGCTGACACGGGATATCAGCCTGAATATTCCACTGCTGTCTGCTGCAATGGATACCGTTACCGAATCCCGCTTGGCCATTACTCTGGCGCAGGAGGGTGGAATCGGGATTATTCATAAAAACATGACACCAGCAGAGCAGGCGGCTCAAGTGCTGACGGTCAAAAAATTTGAAAGCGGTGTTATAAAAGACCCGATCACGGTGTCACCCAATGTCAGTATTCATGAGGTACTCGAGTTAACTCGGGAGAAAAATATCTCGGGTGTCCCGGTAGTGGATGGTGAGGAGCTGGTAGGGATTGTCACACACCGTGATTTGCGCTTTGAAACGCGCTTAAGTGAGCCGGTATCCACCATTATGACTCCAAAAGAGCAGTTGGTGACGGTGACCGCAGGGACATCTCGTGAAGAAGTCCTAAGCTTGTTACATGAAAACCGTATTGAAAAAGTACTGGTGGTTAATGATGACTTTGAGCTGCGCGGCTTGATCACCGTAAAAGATATTCAAAAAGCGACAGACAAGCCGGATGCGTGTAAAGATGACCAGGGCCGCCTACGGGTGGGCGCAGCAGTGGGTGTGGGTGTCGGTACAGATGAGCGTATCGCAGCACTGGTTGAAGCGGGTGTTGATGTGATTATTATCGATACCGCTCATGGCCATTCGCAGGGGGTTTTGGATCGTGTTAAATGGGCCAAAGCTAACTACCCCTCATTGCAAGTGATCGGTGGCAATATCGCCACAGGTGCTGCTGCCAAGGCGCTGGTCGAGGCGGGAGCCGATGGTGTAAAAGTGGGTATCGGGCCAGGTTCTATTTGTACTACCCGCGTGGTTGCCGGTGTGGGTGTTCCCCAAGTGACCGCAATTTCGAATGTTGCAGAAGCACTGGCAGGCACTGGCGTACCGTTGATCGCCGATGGCGGGGTGCGCTTTTCAGGTGACCTCGCCAAAGCACTGGCCGCCGGTGCTTACTCAGTGATGGTGGGTGGGATGCTGGCCGGTACAGATGAGGCACCCGGAGAGGTTGAGATATTTCAGGGTCGATCATACAAGTCATATCGTGGCATGGGTTCGCTGGGTGCGATGGCGCAGTCACAGGGTTCAAGTGACCGCTACTTCCAAGAGAGTAGTGATGCCGACAAGTTGGTGCCCGAAGGCATTGAAGGGCGCGTTCCTTACAAAGGCACCATGGTGACCATCGTACATCAGCTGATGGGGGGCGTGCGCTCTTCGATGGGCTATACCGGTTGCAGCACTATTGATGAGATGCGTACCAAACCAGAATTTTGCCGTATTACTTCAGCAGGGATGCTGGAGAGTCATGTTCATGACGTAACCATTACCAAAGAAGCGCCTAACTACCGCGTATAAAACATTACGCTGGCATAAACGACTGTGGCCGGGTTGCCCGGCCACAGTCGTTTTTTTGATGACATAACTCTTAAAGTGGCCTCCATGAAACCAGACAGCAACATCCATTCTCAGCGTATCCTGATTCTCGATTTTGGCTCCCAGTACACACAACTGATTGCACGTCGTGTGCGTGATGCCGGGGTTTACTGTGAACTGCGCTCGTGTGACATGGCCCCCGCAGAAATCGAAAACTTTGCCCCCAGCGGCATCATTCTCTCCGGTGGGCCGGAGTCCGTTACCGCAGAAGATACTCTTGAAGCACCTGCGATTGTGTTTGAGATGTGTGTGCCGGTACTGGGTATCTGCTACGGTATGCAGGCCATGGCTGAGCAGCTAGGTGGTCGGGTTGAAACCTCAGCTCACCGAGAGTTTGGCTACGCTCAGGTGCAGACTTGGGGCGGCTCTGACCTGTTGCGTGATATTGAAGATCACGCCTCAGATGAAGGTGACGGGGTGCTGGATGTCTGGATGAGCCATGGTGATCGTGTTGCTGAGGTACCAGAAGGTTTCGAAGTCATCGCTAGCACATCAAGTGCCCCGATTGCCGGCATGGCAGATGATGGTCGCCGCTTTTATGGCTTACAGTTTCACCCGGAAGTGACGCACACTCGTCAGGGTGAGCGGATGATTGAGCGCTTTGTTCACCAAATTTGCGGCTGCGAAGCGCTATGGAATTCGGGCAATATCATCGAAGATGGCATTGCAACCATTCGAGAGAAGGTAGGCAGTGATGAGGTTATTCTCGGCCTTTCGGGAGGCGTAGACTCTTCAGTGGTTGCCGCACTGCTGCACCGTGCGATTGGTGATCAACTCACTTGTGTATTTGTTGATAATGGCTTGTTGCGCCTTAATGAAGGTGATCAAGTCATGTCGACCTTTGCGCAGCACATGGGGGTTAAAGTGGTTCGTGTTGATGCGGAGCAGCGTTTTCTGAATGCCTTAAAAGGCGAGAGTGACCCCGAGAAAAAACGTAAAATAATTGGCAACCTGTTTGTCGATATTTTTGATGAAGAGTCGACCAAACTGGATAACGCCAAGTGGCTGGCTCAGGGAACGATCTACCCGGATGTTATCGAATCGGCAGCCACCAAGGGCGGCAAAGCACACGTAATCAAATCCCACCACAATGTTGGCGGACTACCAGAGCACATGAAATTGAAGCTGCTTGAGCCGTTGCGAGAACTCTTCAAGGACGAAGTACGCAAACTGGGTCTGGAGCTTGGCCTGCCCTACGACATGGTCTACCGTCACCCCTTCCCAGGGCCGGGGCTGGGTGTGCGTATTCTTGGAGAGGTGAAAAAAGAGTATGCCGACCTGCTGCGCTGTGCGGATGCAATCTTTCTTGAAGAGCTGCACAAAGCCGACCTCTACCATAAAATAAGCCAGGCATTCGCCGTATTTCTACCGGTAAAATCAGTCGGTGTGATGGGTGATGGTCGCCGTTACGATTATGTCATCGCGTTACGCGCAGTAGAAACCGTCGACTTCATGACCGCCCGCTGGTCACACATTCCCTACGAAGTGCTTGAGGTGATGTCAAACCGCATTATCAACGAAGTAGAAGGTATCTCCCGTGTCACCTACGATATATCCGGAAAGCCACCCGCTACTATCGAGTGGGAGTAGGCTGGCAGGTTTTGCTGATAGTCAGCGCAAAGTCATCATGAAGCCAGTTGCCCCGTAGGCGAGTTGGCTTTATGCCTCTTTTTTATCGCGCCCTCTTGTGCAAAGGTCTCTTATACACTGAGCGGCATACTAAATATTTTTGATTTGCGCTGGTAGTTATAGAGCTGCTGCTTTTCAAGCGGAAGTTGGCTGATGTCGGTCTCGGAAAAGCCTCGTTCAATAAACCAGTGGGCGGTACGGGTGGTGAGGGTAAACAGCTCTTGTAAGCCCTGCTGTTTCGCTTGCTGTTTGATATAGCTAACCAGCGCATCACCCCGCCCACTGTTGCGATATGCGTGGTGGACGGCTACACAGGCCAGTTCTCCGATGTGGTATTTGGGGTAGGGGTAGAGAGCCGCGCAGCCGATGATGGTGCCATCACGTTCCACTACGGTAAATTGCGAAATCTCCTGCTCGAGGCGCTCACGGGAGCGCCGTACTAATATACCTTGCTGCTCCAGTGGTTCCAGTAGCTCAATGATGCCACCGACATCCTCTATTGCTGCCTGACGGGTTCCCTCGAAGAGGTTATTAGAGATCAGTGTGCCGATGCCATCGCGGGTGAATAGCTCCTGTAGCAGTGCGCCATCGATGTGGCGAGGAATCAAATGTGCGCGGTGTAGCCCCTCCTGACAAAGTGTTGCGGCATCGTGAAGATAGCGCTTTGCCTCGTCAGTAAGTGTACGGTTGTATTGAATCAGCCGCTGCGCTTCAGTCGGCTTGAGCTCTCTGATGAGCGTGCCTTGCTCATCTGTCAGCTCACTGCTTTCGGTGAGATAGATCAGCTTATCGGCATTGAGTGCGCGGCTGGTTGAGACGGCAACATCTTCTGCCAGCAGGTTAAAAACTTCCCCTGTAGGGGAGTAGCCCATGGGAGAGAGCAGTACTATCCACCCCTGATCGAGCAGTTGCTGGATCGCTTCGTTATCGACGCGACGCACCTCACCTGTGTGGCAGTGGTCGATACCTTCGTGCACCCCCATCGGTTTTGCGGTGATGAAATTACCAGAGGCGACGCGCAGCCGTGCACCCGCCATTGGCGAGTTGGCAACGCCCATGGTGAGTAGGGCTTCAATCTCCATTCGCACCGTGCCCACCGCCTGTTTCACATAGGGGAGTGCTGCGCTATTGGTGATGCGAATGCCGTTGTGGATCAGTGGCGTGATGTGGTGTTGGCTGAGGGATTGCTCGATTTGAGGGCGGGCGCCATGCACTAATACCAGCTTTATTCCCAGGCTATTGAGTAGTGCAATATCGTGAATTAAATGGGAAAATTCCTCATCCGCTACGCACTCTCCACCAAAGGCGAGTACAAAGGTGTGGCCACGAAAGGCGTTAATATAGGGAGCCGCGTTGCGGAACCACTGAACAAAGGTGTAGGCGTCGTGCAAGTTTATATCCTGGCGTAGGTCTATCTATTTATCTTTCTTAAGCATACTTTGCAAGTTGGCAAAAGGGTTGTGGGTGGCGGCATCGCGGCTCAACTGCTCTTCAGCATTGGCTTGTTCAGCTTCCAGTTGACGCTGGTGCTCATTGTCGTGGCAATAGAGGCATAACAGCTCCCAGTTGCTTCCATCTTCAGGGTTGTAGTCGTGGTTGTGATCGCGGTGGTGCACCGTCAATTCGTGTAAATTGGAACGCTCAAATTCACGACAGCAGCGGCCACATATCCACGGATAGAGCTTTAAAGACTTTTCGCGGTACCCTTGCTCGCGCTGTTTGCGATTTTGGTGAGCATTTGCCACTATCTGGTCAAGTTTGTTGTTCATGTTTACGGGTTCCACAGTTCATGTCGTCAGTACAGTAGGTCTATAGCGTATCGTAGCATTGGGAGTAGGGGAATTGAATAGGACAAAACAGCAAAGTTATCGCCTCTCCGTTAGTGGCATGAGTTGCGCGGGTTGTGTGGGGGGTGTTGAGCGGGCACTTACCGAGGTGGCGGGTGTAACAGAAGTTGAGGTCAACTTTGTTGAGCGCAGTGCCTATGTGGAAGGAGATGTGGAGCCGGAGCCGCTGCTGCAGGCTTGCCATGCCGCTGGATATCCGGCGTTTCTACTGCAAGAAGAGAGCGACGATCAGCAGCAAACCGCCAATGAGCAGGCGCAGTATCAACAACGGATTCGTCAGGCGGGAGTGGCGGCGCTGGTGGGTTTCCCTTTGATGTTTGCCATGCTGTTTGGCATGATGCCGGGTACGGAGAGTCCTATTGAACGGGGTGGGTGGTTGTTGTTTGGAGGGCTCTGCTTGCTGGTTATGATCTACTCCGGCGGTCATTTTTATCGCGGTGCCTGGGCGGGGTTTAAGCGCCACGATGCCAACATGGATACTCTGATTGCACTGGGCACCGGAACCGCATGGCTCTTTTCGATGGGGGTGCTGATTATCCCGCAATGGGTGCCCAGTGAAGCACGTCATCTCTATTTTGAAGCGGCAATGATGATTATCGCACTGGTTAATTTTGGCGCGGCACTGGAGATGCGGGCACGGGGTAAAACCTCGGCGGCAATTCATCGACTGTTGGATCAACGCCCTAAAGTTGCGCGGGTGGTACGCGAGGGGCGAGAACAAGATGTTCCAATTAGCCAAGTGGTAGCGCGTGAGCAGCTGCGCGTTCGCGCCGGAGAGCGGATTCCGGTTGATGGGGTGATTCTCGATGGTAGCTCATCTATTGATGAGTCGATGCTCACCGGGGAGCCATTGCCGGTGGAAAAACAGCCGGGAGACCCTGTTGTGGGTGGCACCATTAACCTCTCCGGCAGTTTTCTCTATCAGGCAACCGCGCTGGGTGAGGAGAGTGTGTTAGCGCAAATTATCGAGATGGTACGTTGTGCACAAGCCACCAAACCGGCTATAGGCCGCTTAGTAGACCGTGTCGCCTCATTTTTTGTACCGATCGTTTTAATTATTGCGGTATTGACGTTTTTGGGCTGGATGAATGTGGGGCCTGAACCGGCGCTGAATTATGCGCTGGTGGCAACCGTCACGGTGTTAATCATCGCTTGCCCATGCGTTTTGGGATTGGCAACGCCAATGTCGATTATGGTGGGAGTGGGTAAGGCGGCAGAGTATGGTGTCTTGATTCGGAATGGTGAAGCGTTACAAGCGGCGGCAAAAATTGACACCGTGGTATTTGATAAAACCGGCACGCTTACTGAAGGGCGACCTACGGTGTGCGACTTGGTCGTATCGAATGGCGGTGATGAATCACTGTTATTACAGGTGGCCGCCAGCGCTGAGCAGGGCTCTGATCATCCATTGGCAAAAGCAATTTTATCTCTCGCGAATGAGCGTGGCTTGCCCCTTATGCCACTAGGCGACTTCCAGTCCGTTAGCGGTTTTGGAGTGGAGGCAAAAGTGGATGGCTGGGTGATTCTAATCGGCAATCAGGCATTAATGCAACGGCAGCAGATCGATCTCAAACGCTTTACGGAACAACACATGGCGCTGCTAAGCCAGGGTAAAACGCCAGTCTTTGTTGCTCGTGGCGGTCAGTTACTGGGTGTATTGACACTACACGACCCGGTGAAAAGTGACTCAGCATCCGCTGTAGCGCGCTTGAAAACGATGGGATTGAGAGTGGTGATGCTCTCAGGTGATCAAGCCTCAGTCGCTAACAGCGTGGCACAGCAGCTAGCAATTGATGAAGTGATTGCCGAGGTGCTGCCAGCAGATAAGTCCAAAAAAATCAGTACTTATCAATCGGAAGGCGGAGTGGTGGCAATGGTGGGCGATGGTATCAATGATGCGCCCGCACTGGCACAGGCTGATGTGGGCTTTGCACTCGCCAGTGGTACCGATGTCGCCATGGAGAGTGCCGATATTACACTGATGCGCCACTCACTGCACAGTGTGGCGGATGCTATTGAAATATCACAGGCGACCCTAGGTAATATCAAACAAAACCTACTGGGTGCTTTTATCTACAACAGCCTGGGCATCCCTATCGCTGCGGGCCTCTTCTACCCCTTGCTGGGTGTGATGTTAAACCCGGTAGTTGCAGGTGCTGCAATGGCGCTCTCATCGGTAACGGTCGTGAGCAACGCCAATCGACTGCGATTCTTTAAACCAAAAAGAGGGCCAACAACATGATCTGGTTGAACCTGGCGGGTGGACTCATCATCGCATTTATTATCGGATGGTTTTGGCTGAGTAAAAAGTGAGCTTCTTGTAAATTGCCCTCGCTTAATCGCGGGCCGCCTTCTATTTTACTTCATACTCAAATCTGTTTTTATTAGTGTCGAAAGAGTGAGGTGAATGCGACAAGGTGAGTTACTCTTTTAGTGTGATATTTAGAGGCTGTAAAATAAGACCATCCAAAAGGAGATGTTGAACGCATGGATTAAACAAGGCATTATGGCCGGGTTTATTGCCACAATGCCTTGCCGCAACGGCGCTACATTTAGGGAAAACTGCATGTCCATCAAATGGCTAAAATCTACCCAACTACTATTAGTCGTTGCCATTATTTTTATAGCAACAGGTTGCTCGTTAAATGAGGTTAAAGAGGCGACTGGCATCAAAAAACCAAGTGTCAGTTTAGAGGGAATGCAAATCACAGATTTGACGATGGAGAGTGCAGGCCTGATCTTGAAACTGACGATTGATAACCCAAACCCGATCCCCATTAATTTGGCTGGCTTTGATTATGCCTTGCTATTTGATGGCAAGCAGCTGTTGGCGGGTAAGAAACGTGACCCATTTAAAATTGCGGCAAAAGATGTCAGCACCGTCACCGTACCCATTTCACTGAATTTTGCAGACCTTAAAGCGCTCTACCAAGGGGCAATGGATCAGGACACATTGAATTATGAGTTGCACACAACTGCCTTAGTCGACCTGCCGGTGATCGGCATGCAACAGTTCCCCTCAACGCAAAAGGGGCAGTTTCCCGTACCTAAAATCCCCGAGGTTTCGCTGGCTGGCATCCAGGTTAAAAAAATGGGGCTAAGTGGCGCTGAAATTGTGATAAGTGCCAAAATTAAAAATCCCAACGCTTTTGGTATTGATGTGAGTCAACTGGCTTATAGCCTCTCAATTAATGGTGCGCAGTGGGTTGAAAGTGCATTGAGTGAAACCATTAAACTAGCTGAAAAAAGTGCAACCCAAATCAACATCCCCTTGAAGTTGAACTTCATGGAGATGGGCAGTGCACTGATGAAAAGCAAAGGTTTGAATTACCAGCTCGAAGGCAATATGAATCTGGATACCGCATTACCGATGCTGAAAAATGTAAAAGTGCCTTTCGATAAGAGCGGTGTTGTGGGTGTGAAACGCTGAGCCAAACGAAAACAAAGAAAAAAGAGTGCCAGATACCTCTTCAGGTTTTTGGGGCGGGGTTTCCACTGGGTTCTGCCGGGTACCCCGTATCACTTATAAAGGGTAGCCATGTTAATTCTTCGAGCTGTTATCGCTATTGTCGCTTTAGTGTTATACGCACTGGCCGGTAGAGCCATTCTTAAAATGTTAAATATGCCAACCACAGCGCGGTCCATGGCTCTATTTGTAATTTCTGGCCCTGTAGTGGCTCTTCTATCACTGGTAATCCAGGCAGCGGTTATGGTAGAGGATCAGGGGCACTTGGGTGATGAGCCTCAGCTTTTGACCATGCTGACAGTCTCATTGATTCTTTCGCTTTTGGTTAGTGTAGTGACGGTTAAGCTCTTTGGTGCCAAGTAGGGGGCAGACCACAACGGCACTCACAGTACGCTTGGGGTTGAGGCGTACGGGGAGCATTCCAATGACCACTGGGAAGCTGAAGAGACGATGGGAAAAAAATGGAAACTTGGTTGGTCAGGTCGAAAAAATAAAGAGACAAATATTGTATTTCCCCCCTGTTTCAGCGCACCTTCACATGATGGATGGATCAAGCTTCACCATGCTAAGTGAAACGCCTTGTGCGGAGCCGCATGCAGGGTTACCCCGATTATATTTCTCATTCCGGCAACATGAGTAGCCTTTCACTACGCCACACCCTCACAGCGTGGACTGAATTCAATTCGCTTAAATACACGATGCGAAATGGCGGATGTATAAGCTCCCGAATCTTTTCATCCCCAAATTCTGAAACGATCCTACCAATATCCGGGTTATCGCTTAATGCTCAACAATTGAAAGCACAAACCCCTCTCCGATGTGAGGGGCTCCTTCGTCAAGATAATAATCTTTGATACGTTATACACAAAAAACGATGCTTTAGACTGTCCGCTAGAGCTAATTGTGTACGCCCAGCATGGGCGTGAACTAATGAGGTGAAAGTCCTCTGTAGGAAGATCATCGTCGAACACCGTGTGGTTAGTAGACGATAACGACTAGCGAATGGCAAGGGCCAACCCGTGAGGGGCGGTGTGAAGGGCAGATAGTTTGCTCCCTGCAATATCTGCATTCCCACCCTCCATGGTGGTCAAGCCGGACGCAGTGACAAAGTGCTCTTGGGGTGCAGGGAAAGTACACCCCACAAGGGGGTACCGAGGTCTGGGGATATCTGCTTAACAAGCGGTCGGCAGATAACCAGTAAGGTCACTGGTCGACCAAGCCTTGGCTTCTCAGCTTCCATCAACGGCGAAGAGCTAACGATATTGGCTAAGCGAAAAGCGATCTATGAAGCGGCCAAGCAACGAAACCCGGAACGCTGGAGTCGAGAAATCCGAAATTGGGCCGCCGTCAGTGAAGTGTGGTTGAACCCAGAAAATTAGGGTAAAAAAGGGCCTGGAATTAGAGGAAAATCAGCAGAGCGCTGGACAACTATCTTGACAAATACCGGAGGGCAGCGCATGCCACTTTTCACCATTGAACCACTGTAGTGGTTGGTAGTTGGTTTTGTAGCTCATTTTCCGACAGCCCTGAACCCAGTAGCCCAGATAGAGGTAAGGGAGTGACATTTGTCGGGCTTGCTCTATTTGCCACAATACGCTCATTACCCCTAGGCTGCGTTTTGATTGGTTTGGCTCAAAGTAGCTATAGACAGCGGATAGCCCATCTAATAGTGGGTCAGAGACGGCTACGGAGAGCAAAGCACCTTGTTGATCACGAAACTCGTAGAAGAAGGTCTTCTCCCAGGAGTTTTGAAGGAATTCAAAGGGAGCGTCCCCTGTCATGTCATCCATGCCACCGTTTGGGTGGCGGGTTTGGACGTAGCGTTTAAACAGCGCAAGGTGCTCTTGCCGATCGGGTGTTGTGGTTGCTGTGGTGGTTAGATCTCGATTTCTATTCCAGGTGCGCCGCTGCTGTCGGCTTGGCTGGAAATCTGCCACTGTGAGCCGGATGGCTTTGCATGCTTGGCACGCGGCGCAGTGAGGCCGATAGATATGGTCTCCGCTACGACGAAAGCCTTGTTGGGCCAGTTGGCTGTAGAGGGTGGTATTGATGGGTATTTCGGGGTCAATAAACAGGGTGCTGGATTGTTTGTTAGCAAGATAGTTGCAGGGGTGTGCTGGGCTAAGCAGTAGAGGCAGGGAGCGGGGCATCTACTTTTTTCTCCAAGCGTTTTCATTGGGCTGTTGCTGGCAGTGCATGTGGAGCTGCTGCAGGAAGGTTGCGCGGGGGATGACGACGGCACCTAGGCTCATAAGGTGGTCGCTCTGCAGTTGGCAGTCGATGAGTTGATATCCCCAATCAATCAGTTGTTGAACCAGGCTGATAAAGGCGGCTTTGGAGGCATTGCTGCGACGGCTGAACATCGACTCTCCAAAGAAAACCCGTCCGATTGCGATGCCGTATAAGCCGCCCACTAATTCATCTTGATACCAACACTCTGCTGAGTGAGCATCTCCTTGGCGGTGAAGTTCAGAGTAGGCTTGAAACATCTCATCGGTAATCCAGGTTCCCTGTTGATCGCCACGGGGGGCAGCGCATTCGCGCATGACGTGCTCAAAGGCGTTATCCAGGGTGATGGTGTATTCACCTTTTCGTAGTGTTTTATTCATTGAACGTGACACTTTGAGTTGTTGCGGGTAGACAACACAGCGTGGATCAGGCGACCACCAGAGAATCGGTTGTTGGTCGCTGAACCAAGGAAAAACACCTTGTTGATAGGCGCTGAGCAGCCGTTTGCGGCTCAGGTCGCCACCCACTGCCAGCAGGCCATCGGGTTCTGTTAGTGCAAGGTTGGGGTCTGGAAAGATCGTGTGGTGCTGGTGCAGTAAAAAGGGTGGGCCGATATGCAGTTGATCACTCATGCCTTGATTATCCTGGAAACCTCAATGGGGTCGCGAAAGCTTAAACAACCTTTTGGCGTACCTGGCACGTTTTTCCGTTTTATCAGGTACGCCAATATGTTACGCCTCTTTTGCGCACTCAGCTGAGGCTTTTAAAGGCTATAGAGCGCCGCTATGGGTGCATGTAGTACAAAAAATACCCAAGCGATGCGAAGTTGTCCTATTTTTGGCGGCTATTTTTCCAGCGAATCAAGAAAGCGCTCGGCATCGAGTGCCGCCATGCAGCCGGTACCTGCAGAGGTGATGGCTTGACGGTAGATGTGGTCTGCGACATCACCGGCTGCATAGACACCTTCTATGCTGGTTTGAGTGGCGTTGCCTTCGCTGCCGCCTTTGACTGATAGGTAACCGTGCTCCATCGCCAGCTGGCCATCAAAAATAGCGGTGTTGGGCGAGTGGCCAATGGCGACAAAGAGCCCCATAACCGAAATATCCTGGGTGGCACCCTCTTTGTTTTTAATCCGAATGCCGGTTACCCCCATTTCATCGCCCAGTACTTCATCAAGTTCGCTGTTCCACTCGATATGAATGTTGCCATTTTTGGCTTTTTCCATGACTTTATCGATCAGTATTTTCTCGGAACTGAATGAGTCACGGCGGTGAATAATGGTCACCTTGGAGGCGATATTTGAGAGGTAGAGTGCCTCTTCAACGGCGGTGTTACCCCCGCCAATTACCGCTATTTCTTTGTTTTTATAGAAGAATCCATCACAAGTTGCACAGGCGGAAACCCCACGGCCTTTGAACTTCTCCTCAGAGTCGAGGCCCAAATAGCGGGCGGAGGCACCGGTAGCGATAATTAATGCATCACAGCTATAAGTTGCTTCGTCGCCTTTCAGGGTGAACGGGCGGGATTTCAGGTCGACTTCGTTGATGTGATCAAAGATGATTTCGGTGCCAAAGCGTTCGGCGTGTTTTTGCATGCGCACCATCAACTCCGGCCCCATCACCCCATCGTGATCCCCTGGCCAGTTATCGACATCGGTGGTGGTGGTTAACTGTCCACCTTGCTGCATACCCGTAATGATGACAGGGTTCAGGTTGGCGCGGGCAGCGTAGACGGCGGCGGTATAACCTGCCGGGCCGGAGCCTAAGATCAGCAGGCGGCTGTGTTTGGCGTCGCTCATGGATGTTCTCCGTTCGATAGTGGTAAGGGGGATGGGTTGCGCTATAGCACTTTTATGTTACGAGATGCAGTGGCAGGGGTAAAGCAGAGAAGTCATTGATGTGAGGAATCTCTTAACCCTTGTAAAGGGCTGTGTCGCGAAGTGATTGGCGTGTGATAGAATTGGAACGATTATTGGTGATAGTAAATTTGAGGAGTCTCCTTGGCCCAGGGTAGCCTGAAAAGCAGTGAAGAGAGCGGTGAGACGATGCGGACGAGCCGGCGTGTGCGTGAGAGTGCGCTGTTTGTGGTGGGTGCGATTGCCTTATATTTACTGGTCTCGCTGCTGAGCTATAGCAGTGATGACCCCGGCTGGTCTCACAGCAAGCAGGTGGGTGCGATTGCCAATCTGGGTGGTGTGGTGGGTGCATGGTTTGCCGATTTATCGCTGCTTTTGGTCGGTTATCTTGCCTATTTAGTTCCCATTATGGTGGCTTTTCTGGCTTGGGTGCTGTTTAAGGGTGAGGTGCAGCAGCATCGCCTAGATGGTCGCGAACTTTCGATTCGCCTTTTTGGCTTTGCGTTAACACTGGGTGCAGGTTCCGGGTTGGCGGCCATGCACTTTGTGGTCGGTGTGGGGAGTATGCCATTGGGTGCCGGTGGCATACTGGGTGAGCTGGTCTCGAGTCTCTTGATAAGCTCCTTTAGTTTTTTGGGCGCTACTCTCTTTTTTCTGGCACTTTTTCTGGCGGGTGTCACCTTTTTTACTTCACTCTCCTGGCTCTGGCTGATGGATACCATTGGGCGTTTTGCGCTCTGTGGCATGAGTTGGTTGCGTTTTAAGTACAGCGATCTACGTGAGCGCTTTGCGGCACGCAGAGTGCGTAAAATGCGTGAAGTGACGGTGAAATTAAAAATTGAAAAACGAAAAGATAAGCCGGAGGTGCGCATTGAGCCGCTGATCGCGCCGGTCAAGGTGAGCGAACGGCTGGAAAAAGAGAAGCAGGTTCCGCTGTTTAATGAGTTGCCGAGTGTCGGTAGTTTGCCTGCATTGGCGCTGCTGGATGATGCACAACCACCCAAGCATGTGGTGTCGGTTGAATCACTGGAAGGGCTATCCCGACTGGTGGAGATCAAGTTGGCAGATTTTGGTATTGAGGTTGAAGTGGTTGCGGTGACACCGGGGCCGGTGATTACCCGCTTCGAACTGCAACCTGCACCAGGCATCAAAGTGAGCCGGATTACCGGGTTGTCGAAAGATCTGGCACGGGCACTCTCGACTGAGAGCGTGCGTATTGTGGAGGTGATTGCTGGCAAGACGACCATTGGCTTGGAGATACCCAACCAACATCGTGAAATGGTCTATTTGAGTGAAACCCTGCAATCAGAGGCGTATGACAAGATGAGTTCGCCGCTAACGCTGGCACTGGGCAAAGATATTAACGGCCAGCCGGTGGTGGCAGATTTGGCTAAAATGCCCCATCTGTTGGTGGCGGGTACCACTGGCTCGGGTAAGTCGGTGGCGGTGAACACCATGATCCTCAGTCTACTGTTCAAATCGACTCCCGATGATGTGCGTCTGATTATGGTTGATCCAAAAATGTTGGAGCTCTCTATCTATGAGGGTATTCCGCACCTGTTGTCGCCGGTGGTTACCGACATGAAAGAAGCGGCTAACGCTTTGCGCTGGTGTGTAGCCGAGATGGAGCGCCGCTATAAAATGATGGCCAAGCTCGGGGTGCGTAATATTGGCGGTGCCAATAAAAAAATAAAAGAGGCCCTTGCGGCAGGAGAGCCTCTCACTGACCCGCTGTTTAAACCCGCGCTGCCCGATGTGCCAGAAGAGGCTCCGCTATTGGAAACAATGCCTTATATCGTTGTGATCATCGATGAGTTGGCAGATATGATGATGGTGGTGGGGAAAAAGGTGGAGGAGTTGATTGCCCGGCTGGCGCAGAAGGCACGTGCAGCGGGTATCCACCTGATTTTGGCGACACAACGCCCTTCAGTGGATGTGTTAACGGGTCTTATTAAGGCTAATGTACCGACCCGTATTGCGTTTCAGGTTTCATCAAAAATAGATTCACGAACTATTCTTGACCAAATGGGGGCCGAGTCGCTGCTGGGTAATGGTGATATGTTGTACCAACCCCCCGGAACCAGTATTCCGGTGCGTGTGCACGGTGCTTTTGTAGATGATCATGAGGTTCACCGGGTAGTGGATGACCTTAAAAAACGAGGTGGCACTCATTACAACGAAGATATTTTGGCGGGTGATACCGGTGGTGAAACGATACCGGGTGAAAGTTATCAGGGGGAGAGTGAGGGCGATGCGCTATATGATGAAGCGGTGTTTTTTGTTACCCAGAGTCGTAAAGCATCCATCTCATCGGTACAACGGCGGCTAAAAGTGGGTTATAACCGAGCGGCTAATTTAGTGGAAGAGATGGAGCGCAGTGGTGTTATCTCTCCACCACAATCAAATGGTAATCGAGAGGTGTTGGCACCGCCACCACCGGAGGGTTGAGATTGAAAATAATATTTATCACACTGTTGGCGGTTACACCTCTATTTTCAACGGCATGGGCGGGTGAGGCGAGGAGCCAGCTGGATGCATTTCACCAGCAAGTGAAAACGTTGCAAGCTGATTTTGAACAGCGGCTGGTGAGCGAAAAAGGGGAAGTGAGACAGCACGCATTTGGCAAGGTATACATTCAACGCCCCGGCCAGTTTCGCTGGAACTATCACGCGCCCTACGAACAGATGATTATGGCTGACCACCATAAATTGACTCTCTACGATGTTGACTTGGAGCAAGTGACCATCAAAAAAATAGATGATGCATTTGGGCAAACCCCTGCCGTTGTTCTGAGTGGCGCGGGTGACCTTGATGAGAGTTTTAATATTATTGAGCTTGAACCCCATGATGGCATGCAGTGGGTGGCGTTATTGCCGCGTAACAAAGAGGGGAGCTTTGTGCGTATGCAACTCGGTTTTCTTGAGGGTGAGTTAAGCGTGATGATGTTGCAGGATAGTTTTAATCAGCTGACGACGATCACCCTCAGTAATGTGGTGCGTAACAAACCATTGCCTGCGGCAATTTTCGAGTTTGAGGTGCCCGAGGGTGTGGATGTTGTGGGCGATCTGGACTGAGCTTGATGGATGATCTTTTTTCCAGTACCGAAAATGACAACGCACCTTTAGCTGATCGTTTACGCCCCACTGATCTGGATGAGTATTTTGGTCAGCAACACCTTTTGGGGGAGGGGAAGCCGCTGCGTCAGGCGGTAGAGTCCGGCTCTCTCCACTCAATGATATTCTGGGGGCCGCCCGGCACCGGTAAAACTACCCTTGCACGCATGATTGCCAATAGGGCGCAGGTACTCTTTCTTACTCTCTCCGCTGTACTCTCAGGGGTCAAAGAGATTCGCGCCAGTGTTGACCAGGCAAAGCAGGCGCGGGTGCAGGGCAAGGGGACGGTGCTGTTTGTTGATGAGGTACACCGCTTCAATAAATCACAACAGGATGCC
>JAKIVC010000031.1 GCA_021647245.1 Gammaproteobacteria bacterium | reverse complement strand
TGGCGCTCTGTCAGTGCTGTCGTGCCTGCTTCTGCTTCATTCATTTCTCTGCTCCGTGGTGATTGAGTATCACAGGGTGAAGGGAAATGGCTCAGGTTGGTAGGGTGGGGTTGATTTGGCGCTTACGTCAATAGCGGTATTGGCGGCTATTGAGGGCTTTATCTGGCCTTTTCTTTACCCTCAGTGGATTAGTTGTCCATAGTTGGCCAGTTTCTCTCTATTGTGTACTCAGCAGTAGAGTTGCCATTGGCCTTGTACTTTGCTTTTTCCTCTCAGGCTAAAACGATTGAGTCCTTTGTTGCTGCACATGTTGGCGAATACGGGTTGACCGCCATGGACGGCGGAAATGCAGATATTGCAGGAGCAAACTATCTGCCGACTACGGACATGCGGTGGCTGTAGATCTGTTTGCCTTTTTCACTGTCTACCCGCGCTTTCATCCAATCCGTGTGATTGGCAGCGGGGGTGCATTGTTTGATGATGAAGGAGACTTGGCGGCCATGGCCGGTTGTATTAACCGAGTCTGGTTTTCTCATGCACTGCTCTTTTAATTCGCAGCGTCGACAGTCGCTGATGCGACCTTCGAAGAAGATTTTGTCGTTACCCTGCTGTCTTTCTTTTCATTCTTTAACCACATGACTTTGCCAGCGGGACATTCGCAGCGCTTCTCTTCGCTGTTAAAGAAGCAGAAGGGTTAAACAATAGACTATTAATACGTTATGTACAGACTTGACCCCTTTACTTTATTAATTGCCAACAATCGTGGTATTCTCTATTAATAGCCTAGGAGGCCAACGGTGTGCGCTCATATAAAATAAAGTATCTTTTATGGCTCTCCCTACTCTACGCGCCCTTGCTCCATGCGACGGCCCTTCATGATCCACAACTCTCCTGGAATACGCTGGAAAGCCAACATTTCCTGATCCACTTCCACCAAGGCGAAACGGCCTTGGCTAACGAACTTTCTGGTATTGCTGAACAGCACCATCAGCGCCTCAGCCAGGCATTTAATTGGCAGCCAAAAAAGAAGACCCATGTAGTGCTTACTGATCGTTTTGATTTCAGCAACGGCTGGGCAACACCGCTACCCGATAATCGCATCACCCTTATTGTACGCCCACCTAGCAGTGGTAGTGGACTAGAGGATTATGACCATTGGCTGGAGTTGGTTTTCATCCATGAATATATCCATATTTTACACTTAGATATGGCCAACGGCAGCCCGAAAGCCTTACGCAAACTATTTGGCCGTCTGCCACTGCTGTTCCCTCACCTGTTTCAACCTAGCTGGCTCATTGAGGGGTTGGCAACAGAGTATGAAACCGACGAAAAACGTGGCACTGGCCGTGGACAAGGGGCGCTCTTTCGCGGTGTGATGGCGATTGAGTGGCAGCACGGTATAAAACCACTGTCACAAATTAGCGCGGCCCCCACTGAGTGGCCCGCAGGTATGACACCCTATCTTTACGGGGTCTACTTTCAACAGTTCCTCAGTGAGCAGTATGGTGAAGAGAAAAAACTTGCCTGGTTGGCCATTTACAGCCGACAACTTTTCCCCTTTATGGTGAATACCGCCCTGCGGCGTGCATTCGGCAAAGATTTTCCCGTACTATGGGGTGAGTTTGAGCGCTATTTGGATCAGCGTTTCGATAAAGATTTCCAACGCTACCAACAGCGAACCCAAGCCACTGCCACAATCACCCGCGAAGGGTACTATTCGGGCAATGCTCAACTGATGGAAAACGGTGATCTCTACTACATCGTTGATAGCCTCTATGATAACAACACCCTTTTCTACCGAGCTTCTGAAAGTAAAAAGGGTGAGGCGATCAGCGATATTCAAGGTGAGCAATTTGATGTTCACCCCGAACATGGCATCTTGATGGTACAGCCAGAGGTTAGCAACAATAGTAATATTTTCAATGAAATATACTTACTTCCTCATGGAGAAAGTAACCCCCAACAGCTGACTCACAATGGCCGCTACCAATATGCTATCTGGGACCAGCAACAGATCATCGCCATCCACTACACTCTTGGCCGTTTCGCCCTGCATCGTCTCGATATTGACGGCCAGTTACGGGAGGTATTGTGGCAAGGTGATACCCATACTGTACTGGCATCGATCACCCTTTCACCGGATAGAACGCAGTTAATTGGAGCAAAACTCAATAAATCCGATGGCTGGGATCTGGCGCTATTCGATATGCAACAAAAGCAGTGGCAACCGCTAACCCACAATAGTGACATCGAGTTACAGCCGCGCTTTAGCCCGGATGGAAAATCGGTGCTGTTCAGTGCGGACTACAGTGGTTTTTATGAAATTTATCAGCTCGATTTACAACACCATACACAGCAGCAACTGACCCACAGCTGGGGTGGTGCGCACCATCCCGCACTCAGTCATGATGGAAAAACCCTCTATTTTAACAAGCTGACTACCAACGGTTGGAATCTGCACCAAACAACACCTCTGGCAATAGCATCGCCCAGCCCCATAAGCCAGCGCACGCCGTGGGTTCCACCCACCACAGCTGAAACTACCCCATCACACTACCAGGCATTTCGCCATGTCACGCCACAATGGTGGCTTCCCTTCTTTAGCCTAGAGCCTGGGTTGGCAGTTGTCGGGGCGACCACCTCAGGCAGTGACCCTCTCTATCGTCATCAATACTCACTATCGATTGGCTTCAACTCCGTCGACCCTACTCCTTTTGGCAGCATGCTCTACCGCTATAATCGCTGGTATACTGGGTTACAATTAATCGCACAACGCAGCAATGGTTACTATAAGGATGCGGCTGATAATGTCATTGCAATTGCTAACAGTGACGATTTAATTCTCAGCACCGAAACACCTTTTATCTGGCGAGACCAGCAGTGGGCACTGCACAGTGGCTTAGTGATCAGCAACGATGGTTACAGCTTTATTGAACAGGGCTATGCCGCCTCAAATGAGACTAAAAACAGCCTATTTGGTCTTGCCGTAAGCTATAACAACAGCCGCTATTATGCTCGCTCAATCAGCACCATCGATGGCCGCAGCATCAACTTGGTTGTTGAGAAAAACAAGGTGATCTACGGTGACTACGAAGGTGTGGTTAAGCGGTTAGATTGGCGCGAATATATCCGCATAGGTCGCGCTGCCACTTTTGCACTCCGTTATGCCCAAGGCCTGGGCGAGCCATCAACCCCACAATTTGAGTTGGGTGGTCATAATATTACTCCCATTACTCGCCCAGGCACCGGGCTATCAATCCCCCCATTCAACCAACAGAGATTTGCCCTTCGCGGCTATCCCGAAGGGTTGCCCTCACTACGTGGTCAATCAATGCAGCTCGCCAGTGCTGAATTAAGGGTTCCGCTCAGCCGGCTGGAGCGCACGGCCTCAGTGCCGCCCATCGGCCTGCAACAGATATATGGCTCGCTTTTTTATGATCTGGGAGCGGCCTGGGATGAGGGGGAGTCACGGGAGTATATGCGAGGTGCGGGTGCAGAGTTACACACTCAGCTATTACTCGGCTACAGATTGCCTCTCACGCTGACCTTTGGTGTGGCCAGAGGTATTGATCTAGGTGGCGAGAAGCAGCTTTATCTGCGGCTCCTTGGTCAGTTTTAAGCGCCAGATAGAGATCACCTGAAGCATGAAAAATCGTATTTCCATTATTATTCCGGTTCTGAATGAGGGTGCGGAGGTGGTACGGACCCTAAATCGACTGGCTCACTATCGTACTGCCGGGCACGAAGTGATTGTAGTTGATGGTGGCAGTAACGATGAAACGCTCCTATTGGCTTTAAACGGTGCTGACCATGTTGTGAATTCTGATCGTGGCCGCGCTCGACAGATGAACTGTGGTGCGGCGCTGGCATCGGGTGATATTTTGCTGTTTTTACATGTGGATACTCAATTACCAGAGGGTGGCATTGCGCTGATCCAAGATGCCATTGCCCATAAGAGTCTATGGGGTCGTTTTGATGTGCGGCTATCAGGCCGGCACCCCCTGTTTCGAGTGATTGAAAAGATGATGAATTGGCGCTCTTCTCTAACGGGCATTGCGACAGGCGACCAAGCCATTTTTGTGCGCCGTGACCTTTTCGAAACGGTGGGTAGATTTTCTGAACAGCCACTAATGGAGGATATTGAGCTGAGTAGGCAGTTAAAAAAAGTAGCGGCTCCTCTCGCTATTCGAGAAACCGTGGTGACCTCTAGCCGACGCTGGGAGCAGCATGGTATTTTCACTACCCTGCTGCTCATGTGGCGGCTGCGCTTTCTTTACTGGTGGGGCGTAGACGCTAAAAAACTGGCCAAAATGTACCTATGAGGTGGAGGACGGAGGCGTGCAAGATATCCCACTAGGAGGCTGTCGGGCTTAGGTGATCGTAGCGAGGGAAAGCCATTTTGAGTCCATTTTTTTGATCGTTTGAGGCGAATATTGAGCATATTCAACGAAAATGATCGGAAAAATGGGCCTGAATGGCTTTTCCGCAGTAGATTCACCCTAAGTCCGACAGCCTCCTAGCGCCCGTATAGTTTCACCAAGTGATGAAAATACCCTTGTTGCCCTGGTTGCAGTTGGTGCCAGTCAAATTTCCACAGCCAGTTACCTTCAGGTGTACCCGGTACATTCATACGGTGTGAAGAGTCCAGCCCCAATATATCTTGCATGGGTATGATCGACCAAAGTGCAACTGACGCCAGCGCGGCGCGAATCAGTGGCCACGGCATCTCCTCCTCAGGGCGGCCCAGGTACTCCATCACAGCAGCTCTCTGCTCGCCCGATAGTCCAGCAAACCAGCCACAACTGGTGTCGTTATCGTGGGTTCCTGTATAAACCACACTACAGAGTTCATGGTTATGTGGCAGGTAGCTATTTTCGGCGCCTCCATCAAAGGCAAACTGCAATATCTTCATGCCAGGCAGTTGAAAGCGCTCACGCAACGCATGAACTTCTGGTGTAATCATACCCAAATCTTCAGCTACCAATGGAAGTGAACCTAGCGCCTCGGTAATCGCATCGAACAGCGCCGCATCAGGGCCCTTCACCCAATGACCGTGCATGGCGGTCTCTTCGTGTGCCTGGATCTCCCAGTAAGCTTCAAAGCCACGAAAATGGTCAATCCGCACCACATCAAAAAGCTCCATCTGAGTACGCAGCCGGTCGACCCACCATGCATAGTTATTTTTAGCCATCGCTTGCCAATCATAGAGTGGATTGCCCCAACGTTGTCCTGTCTCCGAGAAATAGTCCGGCGGCACACCGGCCACAACCGTTGGCTGCCCCTGCTCATCTAGCAGAAAATACTCCCGGTGTGCCCACACTTCGGCGCTGTCGTGCGCAACAAAAATCGGCATATCGCCAAATAACAGAACATCACGCTCTGCGGCAAAGGCTTTCAACGCTTGCCACTGTGAGAAGAACATATATTGTTCAAATTTAACCCGCCGGATGCTCTCTTCAAGTCCAGCCGCCGCTTGGGAGAGGGCCTCCGGGTCTCGATCTCGCAAGGGCGCGGGGAAATCTACCCATGAACAGAGGTGGTGAATTTGGCGCAGCGCACGATAGAGTGCAAAATCGTGTAACCAGTCGTGGTGAGACTCACAAAATAAATAAAATGCCTGCTGTTCTGATTCATCAGCCGTTGCTAAAAAACATCTACAAGCATCACTCAAACAGGTACGGCGCTTGGCACTATCGTCCAGCTGCCGCTTGGATTCCAGTTGCTCGTGCTGCAACCAGCCTTGCTCTACTAGCCTCTCAAGACTGATCAGCAGCTCATTGCCCGCATTAACCGAGAGGCACTGATAGGGGGAGCCATCAGAGTGTGTGGGGCCGGTGGGTAACATTTGCCAAAGTGTTGCGCCGCTCTGCTGTAAAAACTCCACAAAGCGATAGGCATCAGCCCCTAAATCTCCGCTGGGGAGCGAAGTGGGGTGCAAAAGAACACCGGCCCGGCGTTTCCTGTCATCTGGGTTAAGCATTTCTGCTCCTAATTTTCTTGGCCAGGTCGCATAGTACCGCCCATTGCGGGCGCACCACTACCGTGGGTAAAGACATGGGATAGATAGTCGGGGGGCTCTTCACCTAATAGCTCATAGAGTCGTGCGAGATGCATACGAAACATCTCCTCAAAATCACTCACTGAATCGGAAGGGTTATAATCACCAAACCACCAAAACCAGTCAGACCCTTCGCAAATGAAGAGTTGTTTTTCAGCTGCTTCCAGCTCAGTCTCACTTAAACGGTCGGTGGCGACCACTCGGTCATAACAGCGCTTTACATCACCCAGCATATCCCAGCCACGATTCTTATCGGCATCTCCAATCCAAGTAGAGAAGGTGCCGTACACCCAGCTACCCGCCATCAAACCCTGTAACTTTCCGATGGGTGGTTTGCTTTCAACCACTTCAGAGTAGGTAGTTAGCTCTATTCCAGGGTGCTCTGAGAGCCGCTGGTAGAGCGCACTTAGAAAATAATATCCATTTTCCGGGTAGTATTCCCAGGCATTTTCACCATCCAGAATAATTGAGACGACACTCCCTTCCATATCTTCACGGTGCTCGGCGATGTTTTCCAGATTTTTAACCAAGTTATTGACCGCATCATCGGCGTGCCAAGTGGAGTAGGTAAACCCGAACATATCTGAAAGGCCATCATCACGAAAAAACAGGCGAATATTTTGATCCTGAACCTGATACCCCTGATGGGAGCCGCGGCACTCCAACCCATCCACCGAGCAGCCATCACGATTGATGCTGTTACGCATCACATTTTCACCGGTTGCACTCCACTGAAAGCCATATTCATCAAACACTTCCAATGCATCCACTGAAACACCGCCCTCTGCCGGCCAGATACCTTTAGGCCTAAAACCAAAGTAGCTTTCAAACACTTTAAGGCCATGGCTAATATGACGGCGCAGTCGTTCATCACCTCCGGGATACTGCTGCAACAACGGCAAGGGTGCATCCGGCATCGCCTCTTTTGCGGAATCAATCGACAACAGTAGGGGGGCAATGGGATGAGCGTAAGGGGTCATTGAGAGCTCAATTTGACCACTCTCTGCCAGCTTTCGGTAACGGGGTATTAAGCCTGAAAGCAACTCACCAATCACCTCCATCAGCAAGTTACGATCATGCATATTGAAGTTGATACCCTTCTCTATCAAGTGTTTAACCCGATCATCCTCTCGCCTGACAAACTCACCCAGCCACGCAAGGTGGTACCAGACCAACAGATCAGCCAGGTACTGTTCTGAGATGTAACAGAGCGCATCGCGATTGGTACAAAGCCAATCGGCAATTTCGGCCAGACGTTTGAATGGCGCAAAGCGATTAATCACCGTTTCACGGTTTGCACGCAGACAGTTTTTTATCAAACGAAGGCGCTTGTCACAATCACTCGGCATGACTGAACGATTCAACATACTCAGCATGGGGTCGTTAATTGATGTTCTTCGTTTGAGGTGCCGCTGTACCTGCAGCGCATACTCTTCAATCTGCTCCAGCAGTATCGGCACAAAATTGACAACCGCTTTAGCTTTAGGGACAGCCTCTAAATGAGCGGCCATATCCACGTAGTCTTTAATGGCATGCAGGTAGGTCCAGGGTTGCTGAAACTCACCACTACTGAGGTCGCGATATTCCGGCTGATGCATGTGCCAGCACAACACCACCTTCAATCGACCTTTATCTGACATGTCTATACTCCTGGTCTAACATTTCGGGGGTAACCAATACCACGCCGCTTTCTGAAACATAAAAACGCTCGGCATCCTTCTCGGCATCTTCGCCAATAACGGTGCCTTCCGGAATGATACAACCCTTATCGATAATCGCTTTCTTGATTATGCAGTTTCGACCAATCTCTACATTGGGCAAAATCACACTCTCTTCAATATGAGAGAAAGAGTTAATGCGAACCATTGAGAACAGCACTGATTTTTTAACCTCGGCACCGGAGATAATACAACCACCCGACACCAGTGAATCAATCGCCATGCCACGACGGCCTTCATCATCAAAAATAAACTTAGCCGGCGGGAGCTGCTCTTGATAGGTCCATATTGGCCACTCATTATCATATAAATTAAGCTCCGGTGTGATGCCAGCCAACTCAATGTTTGATGTCCAGAAAGAGTCGACGGTACCCACATCACGCCAATAGCCATTGCCACCGGTTTGAACATCGCGAAAAGCATAACCAAAGACACGATATTTTTTGATTGCATTGGGAATGATATTTTTGCCGAAATCATGATCTGAACCCGGCGTATCGGCATCACGAATCAACTGTTCACAAAGAAATTTGGTATTAAAAACATAGATACCCATGGAGGCCAGTGCTGTTGTGGTACTACCGGGCATCGGATCCGGGTTGTCGGGCTTTTCGGCAAAGTCTGTAATACGCCAATCTTCATTTACCGACATCACGCCAAAGGCCTTGGCTTGATCCATCGGCACTTCAATACAGCCGATGGTCATATCCGCTTTAGATTCAACATGGGCCGCGATCATCGTGCCATAGTCCATCTTATAGATATGATCGCCCGCGAGGATCAATATATATTCGGCATTGTGGGAGCGGATAATATCGAGGTTTTGGTATACAGAGTCAGCCGTACCCACATACCAGTTTTCAGTGATGCGCTGCTGTGCCGGCATCAGTTCGACGAACTCACCGAACTCTGCACGCAGAAAGCTCCAGCCATTTTGGATGTGCCCGATCAGCGAGTGGGCTTTATATTGGGTGAGAATTCCCACCTTGCGGATACCCGAGTTGATACAGTTAGAAAGCGGGAAATCAATAATACGAAACTTGCCGCCAAAAGGAACCGCAGGCTTGGCACGCCAAGCGGTCAGGTGTTTAAGGCGAGAGCCACGGCCACCCGCCATTATCAAAGCCAAGGTATTACGGGTAATTTTGCTGACAAAACGGCCCTGCATAGCACTGTTCGAATCATTCTGTTTCATCTCTTCTCCCCCTTGTGAACCCTCATCCAGGGAGGGTCTTATCAGAGCCTCCCAAGCAGACAGCTAATAGAGCTGTCAACACATATAATGGTTATTTAGAGAAGCTCTGAATAAGCCAGCATAAAGCATTCATGGCTTGTTAGAGCTTCTTTAGCAGACCAACCCCACTCAGCTAACCTATTGAGTTGAGACAAAATACCAAGCTGCCAAATAGTTACCTATTTTTAATGGTTGAATATGATAATATCCTCTCAATGGTATGAATGAAACAAAAAGATTGGAGATATCGATGGTGGGCCATTTCCACGGCATCTACAACCCTAAAGGCGTGAAATTAATATGAAAATCACCCAAGAGTTACAAAAGATAATCGATGCGCGCCACCACGATCCATTCAAAGTTTTGGGGCGACACCCCGACAGCAAGGGCAGAGAAAAAATTGTCGTCTATCTCCCCGAGGCAGAACAGGTATCGCTACCTGAAATAAACGCACCGCTAAAGCGCATCAGCGGTAGTGATTTTTTTATCTGGCAGGGTAAAGCGGGTCAACTCCAGCAACACTACTCGTTGACCTGGCTTGATGCACAAGGTGTAGAGCACACCACCCACGACCCTTACTGCTTTGCACCGCAACTCGCTGAGTTCGACATCCACCTGTTTAGCGAAGGAAAGCATTGGCACCTTTACCGTGTGCTAGGAGCCAACCACCATCAAATCGATAACATCGAAGGGATGCTGTTTGCGGTGTGGGCACCCAATGCAGAGCGTGTCAGTGTTGTAGGTGATTTTAATAATTGGGACGGCCGGACACACTCGATGCGCAATCGTGGCGGATGCGGCCTCTGGGAGATATTCATTCCCGCAGTCAGCGAAGGAAATTTCTACAAGTTTGAAATTCGCAACCGCGAGAGTGGTGAAATACTCACCAAAACCGACCCCTATGGAAAACAGTTCCAACTACGCCCTGAAACCGCTGCCATCATCCCCCCCAAAGAGAGCTACCCGTGGCAGGATCATGAGTGGAAGGCTCAAAACCAGAGCGATAGCTGGCTTCACGACCCCTGCTGCGTATATGAAGTTCACCTCGGCTCCTGGCAACAGAGCGAAGATGGGAAGTTTTTAAACTATCGTGACTTAGCGTACCGCCTGGCGCACTACGCAAAAGAGATGGGGTTTACCCATATTGAGCTTCTGCCCATTACTGAACACCCACTCGATGCCTCCTGGGGTTACCAAACCACCGGTTATTTTGCCCCCACCAGCCGCTTTGGCACACCGGATGACTTTCGCTATTTTGTAGATTATTGCCACCAACAAGGGGTAGGCGTGATTTTAGACTGGGTGCCGGCTCACTTCCCTAAAGACCGCTTTGCCCTGGCCCGCTTTGATGGCACACCCCTCTACGAACATGAAGATCCCCGCAAAGGCGAGCACCGAGATTGGGGCACCCTGATCTACAACTTTGGTCGCAACGAAGTGAAAAACTTCCTACTGGCCAGTGCCGTCTACTGGCTGGAAGAGTTTCATATCGATGGACTGCGTGTCGATGCCGTCGCCTCCATGCTCTACTTGGACTACTCACGAGAGGCTGGTGACTGGATACCGAACAAGTTTGGTGGCCGCGAAAACCTGGAAGCGATCGATTTTCTGCGTGAATTGAACACCATCACCCACAGCCAGTGCCCGGGTACATTTGTCATCGCTGAAGAGTCAACCGCCTGGCCTCAGGTGACACGCCCAACCTACCTCGGGGGCCTTGGTTTCAGTATGAAGTGGAACATGGGCTGGATGCATGACACCCTGGAATACTTCAGCCAGGATCCGGTTTACCGCACCTATCATCACGACAAGCTCACCTTCGGCCTGCTCTACAGCTTTACCGAAAACTTCATGCTGCCTTTCTCCCATGACGAAGTGGTGCACGGCAAAAAGTCCATGCTTAATAAAATGCCGGGAGATGAGTGGCAGCGCTGTGCAAACCTGCGCCTGCTCTATACTTACATGTATACCTATCCGGGTAAAAAGCTCCTTTTTATGGGCTGTGAGTTTGGCCAGGGAATCGAATGGAATCATGCACAAAGCCTGGAGTGGCCACTGCTGGAGCACGCGCATCACCAGGGCATTCAGTCTCTGGTTAAAGACCTAAACCACCTCTATCGTCAGGCCCCACCCTTGCATCACATGGACTTCCAGGAGCAGGGATTTGAATGGATTGACTGCCACGACTCGGTGCAATCCGTCATCAGCTACCAACGCAGTGATGGCCATCAGCGCTATCTCATCATACTCAACTGCACGCCCGTGCCACGGGAGGGGTATCGGTTGGGGGTGCCTGATGCAGGCCGCTATCGAGAAGTGATCAACTCAGACTCAACCTACTACGGTGGAAGCAACCTGGGAAATGGCGAAATCATTCAATCAGAACAGATCGCATGGATGGGACAACCGCACTCCATCAACCTTACCCTGCCGCCGCTTGCCGCGCTGGTATTGACGTTAAACCAAGAATAAGCCGATTGTCATGAATATTCTCTATGCCAGTAGTGAGGCCCACCCACTCATAAAAACAGGTGGGCTTGCGGATGTCGCGGGGAGTCTACCCGTTGCGATCAAAAAACTAGGCCACGATATTCGCCTGCTTTTACCCGCCTATCATGACGTACTGGCCAAGTGCAGCGAGCTTAAGGAGGTTGCACAACTCAACTTGCCAACCGCACAATATCCGGTAAAAATTTTGCAGGGAAAATTAACCAACAGTCAGGTAACACTCTGGCTAGTTGATTATCCGGCAGCCTTCAACCGCCCGGGCAACCCTTACATGACATTGCAAGGAGAGCCCTGGCCTGACAACCCACACCGCTTCACACTGCTGGCCCGAGCAGCTGTGGAGTTATCGCAGAATCGAGCTGGGCTCAATTGGCAAGCTGATATTGTGCACTGTAACGATTGGCAAACCGCACTAGCCCCCGCCTTGCTTAATCTTGAACCACTCCGCCCGGCAACCCTTTTCACTATCCATAACCTCGCCTACCAGGGCATCTACAAAAAAGAGATGTTCGATGCGTTAGCACTTCCAACCGACCTTTGGCACCCACAAGGTGTTGAGTTTCACAATCAACTCAATATGATCAAAGGTGGCATCGCCTATGCTGACATCATCACCACAGTCAGTCCGACCTATGCCCATGAAATACAGGGAAGTGAGTATGGCAATGGCTTAGAGGGGATGTTGCGCCATAGAGGCGAGCGACTCTTTGGTATCCTGAATGGTGTCGACTACGAAGAGTGGAATCCAGAGAAAGATCGTTATCTAGCAAAGCGTTACAGCGCAAGCCACTTTGAAAGCAAGACAGAAAATAAACGAGCACTGCAACAAGAGAGCGGTTTACCGATACGGGATAAAACACCCCTCATCGGGTTGATCGCCAGGCTTGTAGACCAAAAAGGGATCGATCTACTCATCAATGCCCTGCCCCATTTAATCAAACAAGATGTGCAACTCGTCATTTTAGGTAGTGGTGAACAACGCTATGAACAGCAGCTTCTACAGTGGCAGCAGTGGCACCCGGAAAAAATCTCCGTAACCATTGGTTACGATGAATCACTGGCACACCGCATTGAGGGCAGTAGCGACATGTTTCTGATGCCATCACGCTTTGAACCTTGCGGCTTAAATCAGCTCTACAGCCTAAAATATGGCACAGTCCCCATTGTACGGCGAGCAGGTGGCCTTGCAGATACCGTAATTGAGGCGAGTAAACAGAATATTAAAAACAGAACCGCCACCGGCATCGTATTTGATCATGCAGACACCCACGCCATCTGCTGGGCACTGGATCGTGCGATCACCCTCTTCCACCAGCCCGATATATGGCAACAACTGTGTAAAACCGGAATGGCTCAAATATTTGATTGGAAGAGCTGTGCGGAAAAGTATTTAAAGCTCTACAAGAAAGCAGAGAATTTTAAAGGCCTATAGTGGACCCCAGGTTCTAGACAATCACTTGATCTGTAGCTCAAAAGAGGGGTCTTGAGGCACTGAAATATATGATGATGCCCCATAACATTGACCACGGACATGGGGGGCACCGCTAGGGTACTTTCCAAAAACGCTGCATTTCAACATACATAAATGAAGCGGTCCATGCAATCAACACCAACCCCAGCAGTGCTTCTACTCCGGCAATATAACGGAGTGCTCCTGTGGGGATAACATCGCCATAGCCAAGCGATGTGTAGCTTGAAAAAGAGAAGTAGATGCAGTCACTTAGAGTACCTGATACAGAACCAATCAGCTCACCATACTGTTCACTTTTATCTAAAAAATAGTAGGCGAACGCGAATACCAGCACCTCCAGAACATGGGCTGTTAGCGCACCCACTAAGCCGATTACGATGCGCAGTCTTGGTAGTATGTGAATGTGCTTCATTACCATGGAGAGGCGCAGCAGCGCTTCGTAATGAATCAGTATGGAGAGCGTTACCAGCCCAATAATAATTAAGGTGGAAATTAGCAAGGGACAGTCGGCAGCGGATCCTTAAAGAGCTTCAATTCATCCAGTGGTGCGGGCTTCCCATTCACATAGCCCTGAATGAAGTCAAGTCCAATCAGACGCATCTCTTCCCGGATCTCTTCGTTTTCAACGTACTCAGCAATGGTTTTCAGGCCAAAAATATGGCCAATTTCATTGATCGATTTAACCATGGCCCGATCGATGGGGTCGTGTAGAACGTCGCGAACAAATAAACCATCAACCTTCAGAAAGTCAACATCAAGGCGTTTGAGGTAAGCATATGATGACATGCCACTACCAAAATCATCCAGTGCAAACAGGCAACCATGGCGACGCATCGCCTTTACAAATGCATTGGCCTGAGCAAGGTTACTGATTGCCGCTGTCTCCGTAATTTCAAAGCAGAGCTTCTCTGTTGGTATCTTGTAGTGTGCAATCATCTGCTCAACATAAGGGATAAATTGATCATCACAGAGCGAAAGACCTGAAAGATTTACAGAGCACATCGAGAGCTGATCCAGCTCATCCTCATGTGCACTCAACCACTCCATAACATGCTTTACAACCCAGCGATCAATTTTTGAGACAATATTATAACGCTCTGCAGCGGGCAGGAAAAACCCGGGGGCAACCCAACCACCTCGACCATCCTGCATGCGCAACAGCACTTCAAAATGCAACCCTTCTTCGTTATCGTTGAGGGGTTGTATCTCTTGATAGTAGAGTGCAAATTGATCCTCTTCACAGGCCTGGTTTATCTGTGAAATAACATGCATCTCACCATAACGATGCATCATCTCCTCATCATCAGGCCGATAGACATGAATTCGATTACGCCCCTTCTCTTTTGCCATATAACAGGCACTATCGGCTCGAGCCAATGCATTATGCAGGTCACGGGCATCAGGTGCTATGGGCGCAACACCAATGCTGGCACCAATGCTAAAAGTTTTGCTCTCATAGATAAACCGGTACTCCTGAATCGACTCACAGATATTGTTGGCGATACGGGATGCCTGCTCAATATCACAATCTTCAAGCAATAGAATAAACTCATCACCACCAAAACGGGCAAGTGTATCGCTATGTTTGCGTATTTTATGCAGCATAATACCTGCAATAGAACGCAACAGCTGATCACCCGCGATGTGACCGCAGGTATCATTGATCACTTTAAACTGGTCAAGATCGATGTAGCAAATCGAGTAGGGAACCTCCTGGTGATGCTCCTCATCAAGTACCGTTTTAAGGCGCTCTTCAAAGGCGGCCCGATTGGTAAGGCCGGTTAATGAATCGTGATTTGCCTGATATTCAAGCTTCTGCTCCAGCATGTAGGGTTCGGTAACATCCCGGAACACCTTGACGGCCCCCACCACCACACCCAGGCGGTTGCGGATCGGTGAGACAATGCAATCCAGTCGCAAAATCAACCCTTCATGGTTCCGGTAGATTGAACCCCGCTGCCCCTGTATAACTTCGCCCTGCTCAATGCAATGATCAACAGGGTGTATTTCCGCAGCAGTATCCTCTTCTGAAAAAGGCGAGAGAACATCAGCAGCCAGCTTCCCTTTTGCCTGTTCCAAGCTCCACCCGGAGAGGCGTTCGGCCACTGGATTCATGTAATCAATACGGCTCTCAACATCGGTGGTAATGACGCCATCTGCAATTGATTGGAGCGTAATCTCTGCACGCTCTTTTTCCTGATGCAGCGCCTCTTGACGATGGGCAAACTCTTGATTACTGATAATAAAATCTTCACGATGCACCGCAATCTCACAAACCTGGCGCAGCTGGTCTGCGCGAAAAGGCTTGGAGATAAAGTCGACTGCACCCTCCAAAATTAATGAGCCGGCTCGCTCAGCAGTCGCATAAGCCGTCATCATGACGACCGATTGGCCAGGGGAAAACTCTAGTATCTCTTTCAACACATCCTTACCTGATTTTTCAGGTAACATTACATCCAGTAAAACTAAGTCATGGCGGCGCGCTTTCCATGCCTCCAAACCACTCTCACCATCTGTGGCTACTTCAATATCGAAGCGTGTACTCAGTATACGTTCGATCAATTTAACGGTGTCAGCATAATCCTCGATAACCAACAGAGTTGACTTGGGTGGGCCAACATGGGATTCAGTGGTGATTTCACGCAACACCGCCGGTAGCTGATCAAATTTACTGAAAGGGATAAAACGATTAACCTGATACTCTTTTGAAGTGACCTCTGCGATACGTTCACTGTAAGTGGTAGAGACAATGACAATCGGAATATCTGCTTTAACACGCAATGCACCGGAGCGAATCAAGCGTGTCAAACGCCAACCATCCAACACCCCCAAATCCACATCGGTTACAACAACGTCAACAGCTTGCTCACTAAGCACTTCAATTGCGTCAACACTATTGGTCACTTTATTGACATGGCTAAACCCGGCATCCTTAAGAGTGGTGCAGATCTGCTCGCAGTGACTTTCATCCAGATTAAATACCAATACGTGTAAGTCACTCATTGCACACTCCCCCCATCACCTTTTTCAAATATACACAGCTGATAAAACAATATTTCATATGATAATTCTAGTTAAGAATCTTTTCGCTGCCTGTTATCGGCTACTTATGTTTTTTTCATCTTTGGCTAACGGAATTGTCAGACTAAATTTCGAGCCTTTGTTTACCCTGCTCTCAATAACAATCTCCCCTCCCATCAATTTACTGAATTTCTGACTAATCGCCAACCCCAACCCAGTTCCCTGATAACGACGAGTGTAGCTACCATCCACTTGCTTAAAGACATCAAAAATGGCCTCCCAATGCTCTTCCGCAATACCAATACCGGTATCTTCAACTGAGATAGTCAACGTCTCGCCATCACACCTGGAAAACAGTATTATCCGCCCCTCTTCGGTAAACTTAACCGCATTGCTCAACAGGTTAAGTAAAATCTGCCGAATTTTAACCCCATCAACCGCGACTTTTTCAACAGGAAAGTCCAAATCAACAACGATCTCATTGCCATTCTCATCGGCAATTGGCCTCACGGTATCGACCGCCTGTTCAAATAGTTTTTGAAGGTTTTCAGGGTGGAGTGATAACTCCATTTTTCCCGACTCACCTTTAGAAAAATCTAACAAGCCATTGATCAGCGCAAGCAAGTTTTCGGCATTAACCAAAATACTCTCCAGATCGTGCCGAGTGTCCTCCATATCATCCGGAAGAGTTTCGCTAATTAAATCACTAAAACCGATAATCGCTTGCAGAGGGGTTCGTAACTCATGGGTTACATTCGCTAAAAACTCTGACTTATTTTGATTCGCCTCAATCGCCATATCACGCGCATGTACCAGCTCCTGGGTACGCAGCTCAACCTCACTTTCAAGGTGTTCGTTTTGGTCACGCAACTGTTGGTCGCGTAATACCAGCACCTCCATCATGGCGTTATATGAACGGGCAATTTGTACAACCTCTTTGGGTCCCTCCAGTTTGGCAAAAGGGTGGGCATTCGCCTCCTCTTTTTGCGCCTCCTGCATAACGGTTGAGAGTTCGTAAAGCGGATCGGTCAAGCGTTTGAAGCGCTTTCTTAGCATGTAGACCAGTATCATCGAAAACAGCAATCCGATAAGCAAGTTATTAACGACCGTAACCGCCTGAATATCGCGTAATCGCTCTTTGCTTTTACACACCACCACATAACCGATCAGCTCTTGCTCACCTTTTTGTTGCAACAACAGTACATCATCATCAATTGCCCCACCTTCAGTATAAACAGGGGCCATCAACACCCACTGATTAATATCATCACTAATCACCGTCGCTTCAGTTTGCGGCCATTTTGATGTGGCAATTGAAAATTCAGCGCCACCTTCAGAAAGAATAATGTTACCCCTCTCTGATAAAATCATCACCTGCGTAACCGCAGGAAAAGAGAGTGCCGCTTGTACCGCATCCTCCGCATTCTCGCCACTATCATATAACAGTGCTAAAACCGATTGCTCTGCAAGTGACTGTGTGACCTGAAGCCCATCACTCACCAGAACATCATAAAGATTTCTTGAGGTCATCCACGCCGTAGAGAGCGATGCGGTAATTGACAATGCCAATATCCCGATCGTAACGACCGTGGTGAGGTGAGCACGGAAGCTAGGGTGGTTGATTTCTGTATCGGTTGATTCCATGATTATCGATTACTATTGAACGGGGTAGATCAGGTCAAATTCCATACGCTGACGCTGGCTAAAATTAATACCTAAGTGTGAGGCGGTACGCTCATTAACAGATACCTTAAGCTCTTTGGATGGTAACACCAAGGGGCCTCTATTTTTCTGACGCTGTCTCAGCACTAGCTCCCCAAGACTTTTCCCCGTACCCACATTGTCGGGGAAAAGTGCAAACAGTGCGCCACGGCGCGCATGGGATGGGTTATTAGAAAAAATTACAATATGTGAATCCCACGCCTTTGCCAGCACAACGGGGAGAGCTGCTTTGTCTGGCACCATTTTATCGAGCAACAACCATACCGCATCTTGCTCGTCTTTCACCTCATACAGTAGCTGACGAAGCTTATACATCCCCTCGCGGAGAGATTCAGCTTCAAATGCATTTAATTCAATATCGTATTTATCCGCCGCCTCTTTGGCCATACGAATCAACCAGCCATTGCTCGATTCACTGTAGACCGTATAGACACGCTTTACACTGGGCGCAAGCTGTTTAAGCTGTAAAAAAAATTGCTCAGGGTCAGTAACTAGGCTAATGCCGCTGTGGCCATTCGGCTCAATCATCACGCCACCATGAATAACCGGGTAATACTCTCTCAGCGCCTTGCCGGTGGGGTAGTTTTTCTCTCCGAGGGAGATGACCGCTTCAATGTCATCTTGCTTAAACTGTTGCTTGATCGATTCAATATCTTCTCCGCCCTGCAACGTATAAAGCACTACCTTGAGTTCGGAGTTGAGCTTTATACCATCGACTATTTCATCAAAAACACGGGAAAAAAGAGAATTTGTAGTCGATGGATATAATACCGCAACCCGAGCTGGCTCTGCTGCCACAAGAGATGATGGCAGCGCCATTAATACCGCAACAAAAATAGAGAGCAACATCACTGGAAAACTATCAAACTTCAAAAACCGCCCTCCCTGATGCTCATCAAATCACTACTCCTGGTCTACTTTAAACCACTAAAAATAAAAAACTTAATCGGGTACCGATAAAAATTGAGGGTATACGTTACGCTCGTATAAAAATGCTATCAACTCGACCGTTGTGAAGTGGAGATGCTATAGGTGTGTATCGTCAAGTAGGGCTATTTATTTAGTGAAAGAGTATCCACGTTGGAGGGGCACAAATAACCAGCCATTGTTTGCCTAAAAAAACAGTAGAAGCCTGATCTATCTCTGATTAATAGCGAATCACTTCTCGTAAAAGTGAGGTGGCATATGCACCCACAGGTAGTGTGAATTTTAGAACTAGCGTTTTGTCATCACCCCAGCGCCAGCTCAAGTCGGGTACGCAGAGACGAAGGGCTCGTCTCGATTGATCAAGACCAATCTGCTCCATTTTCTCTAGTATCTCCTGATAGGGTTCCAGCACTGCCTGCTCATATTCATGGGCAATCAAGGCAGCTGCCGTTCGGCCACGCCCCCATAGGGGTGCCGAAGGGTGAATATCTCCTTCGGCAAGGCGTTGAGTCAACTCATCATCAACATTTTCAGCCAAAAAGTGGCTATTGGTGCCCGATAGCATAACCGCCTCACCTGGCAATATTTTTTGCCAACTGCCATCAGCAACACGCTGGGAGAGAATTTTATTAAAGAGGTAGGAGCGTACTGCAGAGAGGTAGAGACTGCGCTTATGTCGATTTTTAACTTTGATCTCGCCCTTCAAGAGTGCTACACCGTTGCTGACATTTTTTCCATCATGGCCAAAACGCTGCTCACCAAAGTAGTTTGGAAAACCCTTCATTTTGATTATCGACAGTCGCTGTTCAATAAGATCGTGATCCCCTTCCAGCTGCCGGAGTGTAATAACAAAAACATTGCCATTGTGAGCACCACGACGCAATTTCGCCCTGTTTCGACCAAAAGAGAGTAACTTGACGTTGTCACTTTCAATACCCCGCCAGTCGGGTTCCGACTTACCTGGCAGACGAACTGAAAACCATTGTGTGGTGACGGCAAGGCGATCTTTCAGACCTGCATAGCTAACCTCCCGCGCCGGTATATTGACCAGACGAGCCAACTGGCGGGCTAACCACTCAGTATTGGTATCTTTTTTCTGAATATGCAACCAGTGATGCTCACCGCAACCACTTAATGGAATATCCAGCAACTCATCTACCTGAAAATCCTCAGCACGACTACGCAATAAAGCATCTCCGCAGGGCGCTCCATGGGCATAGTTAAAAGTGAGATCGAAGGGCTCACTCATTGGAGCAGGCCGGGTTGGTTTCTGCCTGAGACTCCACAATCAGCGCGACAGCATGGGCCGCAATCCCCTCTTTCTTCCCGACAAACCCCATCCCCTCCGTGGTGGTTGCTTTTACATTGACACGACTCGATGACACACCAAGGTCTGCCGATAAATTTTCAACCATCACCAATATATAGGGTGCCATTTTGGGCGCTTGAGCCAAAATTGTCACATCAACATTGTGAACAGTTAAACCACGCACCAGCAACTGCTCAACCACATTCCGCAATAGAATACGACTATCGATATTTTTAAACTCTTTATTTGAATCAGGGAAGTGACGTCCAATATCACCTAGGCCTGCCGCACCCAGTAGTGCATCGCACAGCGCATGTATCATCACATCACCATCAGAGTGAGCCTCCATACCCAACTCATAAGGAATCGTTACCCCACCAATAATGAGTGGGCGATCCGCCATAAAGCGGTGCGCATCATAGCCGTGTCCAATTCTCATAAAAGGGGCTCCTTTTGTTGCTGTAGATAGAGTGTGGCGAGTGAGAGGTCGTGGGGTTGGGTAATCTTGATATTATCCGCATGCCCCTCCACCATGCAGGGTGAAAAACCAGCCCACTCAATTGCAGAGGCTTCGTCTGTGATAAGTGTATTAGAATCACGACCCGCTAATAGCGCATCATAGAGCATACCGAAACGAAACATTTGCGGTGTAAGTGCTCGCCAAAGCCGTGCACGTGATACGGTTTCAACAATTGCCCCCGCAGCATCACTGCGCTTCATGGTGTCTGCCACTGGCAGGCCGAGAATCCCCCCCACAGGATGCTCTTTTAGTGTTGCCATCAATGTTTCAATATCGGCAACACGCAAACAGGGGCGCGCCGCGTCATGCACCAACACCCAATCATCAACCGCCGCCTCATCGCATAGCTTTTCCAAGCCATTGAATACGGAGTCACAGCGCTCCGCCCCCCCCGTAACCGATACCACTTCAGCGGTCTCAGGAAGTGAAACATCTTTCCAGTAGTGATCATCTGCAGCAATTGAAACAACAATTTTATTGACCTTTGGGTGGCAAGCCAAACGATCAAGGGTATGCTCAATGACCATACGACCACCCAACGGCAGGTACTGTTTGGGTATTTCACCGCCCATTCGCTTGCCAATACCAGCCGCCGGTACCACAGCCCAGAAACGGGGCGCGCTACTCATGGGGAAAGCCACTGTTATTGCGTTCAACCACCTGAATAAAGGTCTCTCCCTTACGAATCATACCCAGCTCACTGCGTGCACGCTCTTCAATAGCCGCCAAGCCACCATTCAAATCCTTCACCTCAGCCTCAAGCTTGGCATTGCGTGCCTGGCGCTGCTGACTCTCTTCGAGTTGTAACGCTAGCTCATCGCTATGTCGCCACACCTCTTTCAAACCCCCGTCATTCGACCAGAGCTTAGTCTGTAGCATGACCAAAATAGTTAACAGGACAATAGCGATTAATTTCATTGCACAACGGTCCCCATAAGGAGTGTAGTTGCTGATTATATATCAATTAACAGTACCGCAGAGCTAAAAAAAAGGGCAAGGCCAGCGCTCGCTGACATCACCCTTTTTCCATGCAGTACCTGACTATTTACAGGTTATAAAAAGCAGCCTTAGCCGGATAGGTTGCCGCATCACCCAGCTCTTCAGCAATACGAATCAACTGATTGTACTTGGCAATACGATCAGAGCGTGACATAGAGCCTGTTTTAATTTGGCCCGCATTGGTCGCTACTGCCAAATCAGCAATAGTGGTATCTTCTGTCTCACCCGAACGGTGTGAAACAACGGCAGTGTAACCATTCTCTTTCGCCATGTTGATAGCGGCCAATGTCTCGGTCAGTGTACCAATCTGATTAACCTTGATGAGAATCGAGTTAGCAATTCCCTTCTCGATACCCTCAGCCAATATTTTCGGGTTGGTTACAAACAGGTCATCACCCACCAGTTGGATTTTTTTGCCCAGCTTTTCGGTCAAAATCTTCCAACCCGCCCAGTCACCTTCGTCCAGACCATCTTCAATTGAGATAATGGGGTACTTATCAACCCATACCGCCATAAAATCAACGAACTCTTCAGAAGTCATGCTTTTGCCTTCAGAGGCCAATACATATTTTCCATCTTTGTAGAATTCAGTCGCTGCCGCATCAATGGCAATCATAATCTGCTCACCCGGCTTGTAACCCGCTTTCTCAATCGCCTCAAGAATTACCGTGATCGCCTCTTCGTTGGAGCCAAGATCTGGAGCAAAACCACCTTCATCACCCACTGCAGTGTTATAGCCTTTGTCAGCGAGTACCTTTTTCAGGGTATGGAAAATCTCGGCACCCCATTGTAATGCCTCATTAATACTGGAAGCACCCACTGGCATAATCATGAACTCTTGCAGATCAACGCTGTTATCCGCATGCTCGCCGCCATTGATGATATTCATCATGGGCACCGGCAGTGTGGTCGCCTTATCTCCACCCAGGTATTTAAACAGTGACTGCCCCGCATTTGCCGCGCCCGCCTTGGCAGTGGCCATTGAGACCGCTAACAGGGCATTAGCGCCTAGGCGGGCTTTATTCTCAGTACCGTCCAGATCAATCATCAGCTGATCAACAGCGGCTTGGTCCGTCGCCTCTTTGCCGATCAATGCGCTGCGAATCTCACCATTAATATTGGCAACCGCCTTGGTTACACCCTTACCCATGAAGTAATCTTTGTCGCCATCACGCAACTCAATCGCTTCCCGCGAACCGGTAGAAGCACCAGAAGGTACCGCCGCTCGCCCCATCACACCGGAAGCCAGTATGACATCCGCTTCTACTGTTGGATTGCCGCGTGAGTCGATGATTTGACGCGCCTTGATCTCTACTATTTGCGAACTCTTGTCTGCCATTTTCGCTTTCTCTTCTCTTGTATTAGTGTTTAATTTTCAATACCATAGCAAACCTCTGTTACAGAGAGGTTTCGATAAATCCTTTATCCTTAACCGCCTGATCGATCACCTGCAGGGTCTCCAGCAGGCTCTCCATCTTATCCAGCGGCCAGGAGTTGGGGCCATCACTCAACGCCTTTTCAGGGTTAGGGTGTGTCTCCATAAACAGTCCTGATATACCGGCAGCAACAGCGGCCCGTGCCAGTACCGGCACATGCTCCCGCTGACCACCCGAGGTACCGCCCTGACCACCGGGCTGCTGTACCGAGTGAGTGGCATCAAAAACCACCGGACAATTGGTCTCACGCATCACCGCCAAGCCGCGCATATCGGATATGAGGGTATTATAGCCAAATGACGCACCGCGCTCACAAACCATAATCTGCTCATTGCCCACCTCTTTTGCTTTGGCGACAACATTAATCATATCCCAAGGTGCCAGGAACTGCCCTTTTTTGATATTAACCGGAATACCCTGACGCGCCACATTCTGAATGAAATTGGTTTGGCGACATAAGAAAGCCGGTGTCTGCATTACATCGACTACTGCCGCCACCTCATTGAGTGGTGTATCTTCATGCACATCGGTAATCACTGGCAGGCCCAGCTCGCTCTTTACCTTTTGCAGAATCCTCAGCCCTTCATCAATGCCCGGCCCACGATAGCTGGTACTGGAGGTTCGATTGGCTTTATCAAATGAAGCCTTAAAAATATAATGGATGCCCAGCAGGTCAGTGATCTCTTTCATGCGACCCGCAATATCCATTACGATCTGCTCGCCCTCAATAACACAAGGGCCGGCCATCAAAAATAGCGGTTGATCCAGACCCACTTCAAAATTACACAATTTCATAGACAGGTTATCTCTTATTGCTCTTTATGATCACGCGCCGCATGGACAAAGCTGATAAACAGCGGGTGCCCATCCCGTGGTGTTGATTTAAATTCTGGGTGAAACTGACAGGCCACAAACCAAGGGTGATCCGGATTCTCTATCATCTCAACCAGACTTCCATCCTGAGATTTACCTGAAAAACACAACCCAGCATCCTGCAACTTGTCCAAATAGTTGTTATTAAACTCATAGCGGTGGCGATGGCGCTCAATCACTTCATCTTTACCATAGATTTCCGCCGCCCGAGTGCCTGCCTGCAAGTGGCAAGGCTGGCCGCCCAGACGCATGGTGCCGCCCATATCTGAGTTTTCACAACGCGTCTCCACACCACCCTGTTCGGTGGTCCACTCGGTAATCAAGCCGATCACCGGATGTTCAATATCTTTTTTAAACTCGGTGCTGTGCGCCCCGCCAAGGCCCGCCACATTGCGCGCAAACTCAATAACGGCAACCTGCATACCAAGACAGATACCCAAATAGGGGATTTTATTCTCACGGGCATATTGTGCGGTACGAATTTTACCTTCGACACCGCGTTCACCAAAACCACCGGGGACTAGAATAGCATCAAGACCACCCAGGCAATCCGTGCTCTGCTCTACATCTTCTGAGTCAATATATTTTATTTTTACCCGGGTGCGGTTATGGATGCCGGCATGAATCAGTGACTCGGTGACTGATTTGTACGACTCGGTAAGACCAACATACTTACCCACCATACCCACCGTGACCTCTTGATCCGGATTCATCTGTGCCGCATAAACCGCTTCCCACTCAGACAAATCTGCCGCGTTCACATTCAGGCGCAGTTTATCAACAACAATTTGGTCAAGTCCCTCGGCATGCAACAGCATGGGGATTTTATAAATACTGTCGGCATCAATTGCCGAAATAACCGCCTTGGACTCTACATTGGTAAATAGTGCGATTTTGCGGCGCTCCTCTTTCGGGATTTCCCGGTCAGCTCGACAGAGCAAAACATCAGGTTGAATACCGATGGAGCGCAACTCTTTTACTGAGTGCTGGGTTGGTTTGGTTTTCAGTTCACCGGATGTGGCCACATAGGGCAACAGGGTAAGGTGCATATAGATGACATTATCACGCCCCTCCTCAACCCCCATTTGGCGGATCGCTTCAAGAAATGGCAGCGACTCGATATCACCCACCGTACCACCAACCTCAACCAAAGCGACATCAGCCCCCTGTGACCCTAGTTTAATACGGCGCTTAATTTCGTTGGTCACATGGGGGATAACCTGCACTGTGCCGCCTAAAAAATCACCCCGGCGCTCTTTGCGGATAATCTCCTCATAAACCTTGCCGGTTGTGAAGTTATTATTCTTGGTCATGGTCGTGCGCACAAAGCGCTCATAATGCCCCAAATCAAGGTCAGTCTCTGCACCATCCTCCGTAACGAACACTTCACCGTGTTGCAGCGGACTCATGGTGCCAGGATCGACATTGATGTAGGGATCCAGCTTCAGCAGTGTTACTTTAAGGCCTCGCGCTTCCAAAATAGTCGCTAAGGATGCCGATGCGATACCCTTCCCCAAGGAAGAGACAACACCACCAGTGATAAAAATAAACTTCGTCATTCGATATTCCGGAACAGGGCGACAGGATCAATAAGAACAGGTGGGTATGGTACAGAATTCCACCATTTCTCTCAATGTGAAATCGCATTAGCAGCAACATCATTAAGTTTTAATGATCGATTGACTCGTATTAAGACGAAAAGCGCAGCGAGTAGCGAGCTATTCACCGCTCCATGGGTGTATTATAATTCAGACAAGCTATACAATGGATTAACCAATGCTGAACCTACTCGCAAAACTTTTAAAAATATTAAATGCTGAAACAGCACCTTGGCAGATCAGTGCCGGTTTTGTGGTCGGTATGATGATGGGCCTTACCCCTCTCTGGTCTTTGAATAGTCTGTTACTTCTGCTACTTCTGTTTGGCCTGCGCATTAACCTCTCGGCCTTTATACTTTCGCTGACACTTTTCTCAGGCATCGGCTATCTATTCGACCCGCTCATGGAGTCTTTTGGTGCTTGGTTGTTGGCCAATCCGACACTGATTAATCTTTGGACAACACTCTACCAGAGTGATACCTGGCGCATTGCTCACTACAACAACACACTCACCCTGGGCAGTAGTTTGCTGGCACTACTATTGGCGCTACCGATGCTTTTCATCTGCAACACTTTAATTCGTAACTACCGGAACCACATTCTGGCATGGGTACGCAAAAGTAAATTTACCGCCTTTTTGAAGGCTACTCGCTTTTACGGACTCTACAACAAGCTGTCGGGGAGTGGTTCACTATGAGGTCAATTTTTCGCCCCAAAGGAGTCATCGCCTTTGCTTTAGTCGTCACACTCATTTTCTTGTTTTGGTGGCTACTGGCTGACTGGCTTTTAAAACAGGGAGTAGAAAAAAGTGGCTCGGCACTACTACAAACACAGGTGGAACTCAAAAGTGCTCAGCTCCAGCTCTCACCACTTGGCTTCAAATTAAACGGCCTACAAATCACCAACCCTGACGATCCAATGCAAAATATCGTCAGCGCAGCGACGATTAGCGGCTATATACAGCTGATGCCACTGTTGATGGGACAAGTCGTCATTACCGAATTAAAAGCCCATGCATTGCAGCTTAATACTCCTCGCACAACTCCCGGAATTATCCCTAAAAAAACCATAAAAGAGACTGAAGAGGCCGCCCGTGTCGCCACAGAAAAAGAGGGCTTCGGTAAACGGCTGGCTGCCTCACTCCCCAGTGTTGACGAATTAATAGAGCGCCTGCCAATCACCACCATTAAACTGGCAAAAGCATTTGATAGTGATACCCAACAAGCCTTCGAAACACTAGAGCAACAGATAAGCACCTTACCCGATCAAACGATACTAAAAGATTATGAAAAACGCCTAAAAGCCATCACTGAAGGAGAGGTGAACTCTCCACAAGATCTAGCTCAACGCATTTCGGAGCTTAAACAGCTCAAAACAGAGCTAAAAGAGAATAAACAGACACTCACCAAAATCAGAGATAATATTCGTGACACCCAGCAGCAGCTTTCCAGCCAGTGGAAAACGCTTAAAGAGGCACCGGCAGCTGACCTTACTCTGTTAAAAAACAGTTACGGATTGAGCAGTGACAACTTAGGCAATATTAGCGGCCTGTTATTTGGCGATAAAGTCCAGTATTGGGTGACAAAGGTGGAGCCTTACCTAAAGCAAGCACAACGGTTAATACCCAGCGGGGAATCAACACCGCCACCACCACCTCGTGGCGAAGGCCGCCTAATTCATTTTGTAACTGAAAACCCCCGCCCCGATTTTTTGATTCAACGGGCAGCCATCGATATGACGTTACCCATTGGCGAGTTGACACTCGTGGCCAACAACATCACCCATCAACCAGCAATGCTTGGTAGCCCAACCACCGTACAGATTACGGGCCAGAATCTTAAACAGATCGCATCTATTAACATCGAGGGGGTGTTTGATTATCGTAGTCACGAGCAGGGGTTCAGCAAAATCAGCGGAACAGCCCAACAGTGGCAGCTCGACAGTATCGAACTCAGTAAAAACAACAAGCACCCAATCATCATCTCGAAGGCGATGCAAACAGTCGAAGGTGAGCTTCTATTTAAGAGCAGAGAGCTACAAGCAGATATTGATAGCCGCTATACCCAAGTTAACTGGACTCAATCAGAACGCCCCTCTACCTTGCAAAAAGTGTTGGGCAACATTGAGAATTTTGACCTGCAGGTAAGCTTAAGTGGCTCGCTCACCTCACCAAAAACCAAGCTCCGTTCCAATCTGGATAAACAGCTCGGTGCCGCCTTCAAGCAGCAGCTACGACAGCAGCAATCAATCCTGAAAGAGAAACTCTCTTCACGATTAAGCAGTGAAATCGAGCAGCGTGCCGGGCGCTATAGTGAGCAACTGGGAACATTAAACCTACAGCAGGACTCACTTAACCAATCACTCGAAAAACTGGAAGAGATGCTGAAATCTGAAATTAAGAGCGGACTCGATGAAAAGAAGGGCGAATTGAAAGATAAATTGAAAGATAAGCTGCGCGATAAATTAAAATTTTGATAAAGCCCTAACCAAACGTATCGGCAATAATATTTTTGTACCAACTTTTTGCAATACGCGCCTCTGCGGCCACATCACCAGAAAAAAATGTCCTGCCGCCACTGCCCCGCACCCCTTCAAGACCCTGCTCACCCAGCTGGTAAACACCGGATATGGAAACCGCATGATCAGGGGCAATGAAACTGAAACAGGTATTGATCAATGATGGCTCACCGGGCGCGTCACCATTAAGGTAGGCGGTAATCGCTAAAGCAACCACTTTGGCCTGGGAGTTGGCTGCAAAGCCCGACTTGGGCATCGGCGTAATAATGGCGCTGTCACCAATCACATGGATATTAGCATGACGGGTAGACTCAAAGGCACGTGGCTCCACCGGGCACCAGCCGCTGCTATCAACCAAATCTGCAATTCGAGCAATTTCAGCCGCCTGCTGGGGTGGAATAACGCTCGCCACATCCGCCTTAATAGCCTCGCCGTCACGGCTAATCAACACCCCTTCCTCTGCACGCACCTCAATTATTTCGCCCCCATTGTCCGATGATACCCACTGCACCATTCCAGGATACAGTGCTTCCCAACCCCGCTCAAAGAGGTGTGACTTAGGAAAGGCTGGCTTGGCATCCATAATCAATATTTTGCAATGTGGTTTGTATTGCTTGAGGTAGTAGGCCATCAGGCTGGCCCGTTCATATGGCCCAGGGGGGCAGCGATAAGGGGGCTTGGGTGATGTCACAACCACAACACCCCCATCGGGCATCGCTTGCAGTTGTTTTTTCAATAATTGAATTTGTCTTCCGCCCCGCCAGGCGTGGGGCATCAACTCACTGGCGCTCTGGTCATAGCCCTCGATCTCATGCCAACGAAAATCGATACCCGGTGACACCACCAATCGATCGTAGGCCAGCAGATCACCCCCCTGAAGGCGCACCGTTTTGGCAACCGGATCAATATCAACCGCTCGATCATGAATCACCTTCACACCGTAGCCATCTCGCAACACCCCGTAACCGTGGGTAATCGATTTCAGCTCAACAAACCCTGCCATCATCCCATTACCCATGGGACAGGTGACGTAGTGCGGATTGGGTTCCAGTAGGGTGACATCAATTGCTGGGTCCAGCTTACGGATATAGCGCGCAGCGGTTGCACCACCAAAACCACCACCAATCACCACGACCCGACCCTTCGAAGGTTGACCAAAAGCGTGGCCGCTGGCAATACTCAGGGTTGCCGCTCCGGTAAGGGTGATAAATTGCCTACGTGAAATAGCCATTCAACTTCTCCAGTGGTTACTTTAACGCACTAAAGTAGCGGGCTAATATTTCGATCTGCTCATCACTATAGCCCCGGATAATGCGATTCATAATCACCCCGCGGCGCTGGCGCTGCTTAAAGGCCTGTAGATTACTCTGCAGATATTCAAATGAGCGTCCGTTGAGGGCGGGGATATCACCCTGGCTTTTGCCTTCAGGGCCATGACAGGCCATGCAGGGAAAGGCAAGCGCCTCAGGAGTAACAGACCAGGCATGGCCAATGGGCAGGTACCAGAACAGCGCCAAGACGATAAAACAACGAGTAACTTTAAGGTGTAACACAGCAATCCCAACAGATTTAACACATTATTAGAGCAATAATAACCTCACTCATCGGGTTACGGCAAAGTACTACAAACACTCAGCATGGCACTTTGCCCCGCTGCATTCGCGCTACCACAGTCATTAACATCCCACTGCCCGCTGGGTTTAAAGTTATAGATGTAGTTTACTGCGTTAAGGTAATAGGGCTCATTGCTGTAAGGCAGTTGTGCATCAAGTATCTCAGTTCCAGGTGGCAAGCCTGCTTCGGGTCCAACATCATTCAGATTGACCAGTAGCGCCTTATTTTTCCAACCATGAGGGACCGCCACATGGCAGGCCGTGCAACGGAATGAGGGATAACCAGAAATATTATAAAACATAGCGTGCGCCGTATGAAGATTCACGCCGGTATTCGGGCCACCAAAAGCACAGAGGCCACCGGGTGTGGATATGGACCTACTAAAACCACTTGCAATATCAACAAGAGGTGATGGATTTGCGTAAGCATCATAGTTATGACATTTAAAGCAAATTCCATCGGGTTGAGCGGTGCCGGTCAAATCATCCCACCCCCCTTTAAGTAAAAAGTCATTATTTGAACCGTGAGGCCCCCAGGGGTTGCCATCTTCACCACCATTAGGCATGGCCGTTCCGGCTGCCGTATCCGAGCCATGACAGTCGGAGCAGTACATGGTTTGGGTGCCAATGCCGGCATTCCAAGGAGGTAAAAAGGCTGCGGTATCGCCGCCTAAATCACGCACCGCTGCGGTACGCCCGGTCGGTTGCATCACCGAATGCCAACTACGGTGATTATTGTTGCCGTAATTAACCGTTTTAGTACATTTTAGCGCGGAATAAGGGGTCTCAGTTGCCGCATTAACCCCATTCCAAGCCTGCCCATCCCAGGGTGATGCCGAATAGCCAGGGTTACCAGGCGGGTTGGTGGCAAAATCATTCACATCACCGACACCACAGGTGGGAGTAACTCGGGTAGGTACGGCAGAGGTTATATCCTGCCCGGTACAGCTCACACAGACACAGTCGGGGTCAAAACCAGCACCATCACAATCAGAAGAGGTGTTGTCATAAATCGTTTGGCGCTCCCAATGCCAGCCTGGCCAGAAGTCATACTTCCAACTATATGTATAATATTTATACGTCGACACCTGCCCCGAAAAAGCCCCGGAATCCGTGGTCGCAAGCGGTGAACCTTGGTGGTGTATGGGCGCCTGAAGCTCCATCGCTTGGTCGGTGTACAAAAACACCCCGTTGGTGCCCGGTGGTGTGCCACCGCTATAGCCCAATGCGGGCGGGTTGAAATCATCAAATGCATAATTTGAGTGACACTTCAGGCAGACTTGATATTCGCGGGTCACGTAGGCTTCAGTCACCAAGTTGGAGCCATTTTGCGGTGGTACTCCTTTTTTGATGGTGTAGCTGGTGGGTGTGCTACCAAAGGCTGCCGCACCATAACTGGGCTCAACCC
>JAKIVC010000030.1 GCA_021647245.1 Gammaproteobacteria bacterium | reverse complement strand
GGTAGCATTTTCTTCAGTACGGTCTCTTTTCGTTCTTTTGGATAACTCATTTATGCCTCGTTTTGCCCACGCTCGATGATTATTGAAGTTTATTCTAACGGATGGGCAACTATGCTGACAGAGGGGGCATGTTGGCAGATACGGGCTGACCGCCATGGACGACATTTTTGAACTATTTTTCGTGCACAGGTCTCAGAGCGTAGGCTTCACGAAATTTGCGAGTAAAGCTCTCAACCTGGTCTGCAGGAAGGTCGTTAATACCCGCCGCCGCTTTTCGCCCACCACCTGTTTCAAATTGCAGGCAGAGCTGGTCCGCGCCCTCTTTACGATTCAGCGGAGCACGTACACTTACCAGATAGTGACCATTTGCCTTCTCAGTCAGCATTGCATGAGCCCGCCCCGGGTTTTCAGTCGCCAGTTGATTGGCAAACACCCCACTGACCCGACGCGCCCACGCTTGGTTTGGCAAATGATAGAGCGCTACCTGTGAGTCACACTCAAACGGTTGTACCGATGCCGCTTGCGCCAGATCTTCTTGATAGCCTTTTAATAGCTTCTGATAGCTGCTGTTTTCATCTGCAATGAATTCGAGTGGATCCTGGTATACCGATAGCTCTTCGCTTAATGCTTGGGGTGTGACATGCAAATCATCAAGCGAGGCACCATAGCCGTTGTAATTCATGCACTCGCCTAACTGCTTGAGCTGTGCTGTATCCTCTTCATTCAAGCCGATACCCGCTGCCATCTTTTCAGCTGTTGCCACTAGGTTATCACCAAAGGCACCCACTATCGCCCAGCGGGGAAAAGCGGCTTTCAGGTAATGGTTAACCAGTAAACTGGTGCAGGTTTCTGCAGAGGTATCAATCTTCACCTCAAAATTATCATGGGCTGGAATCTCACCCGCAAAGTGGTGATCAAAGTAGATGATATTCACCCCTTGTGCTAGCAGGGTATTCAACGCATCGCGGTTTTTATCCAGTGAAATATCAAATACCGCCACTTGATCACCCGATGTTGCATTCACCCGCTTCAACAGGCTGATATCACGTTTGACACCGGTGACGCGGCTGCTTTTTTCCGGGTTAGCCAAACGCCACTGTTGCAAGGCACAAATCCCATCGGCATCGCCATTAAATACATCAAAAAAAGACATGTTAAATTTCCTTGCTCAGAGAGGCATTAGGTAAAAATAGAAGGGGAGGGGTAAGTGTGGAAAGGTACTTTGATGCGGCCGCTAAAAACAAGCATCAGGCCGGGCAACAACCCGGCCCGAACATCTGTTTTACTGCTTAACACCCATTAGGCGCAACGCTTTGCGTATTTCTTTAGTGGCATCCAGTATCATGGCGATAGCGCGGGGGTAGTCACCGGCATCTGCGGTTTTACGCGCTTTCTCTGCCATTCCTTTACCTTTATTGACATTGCGATTAATGAGAAAAAGCTGCCCTTTATTCGGTTTTTTATTCTCAATCGCAACGGGGATAAGCTCTTCATAGCCGAAATATCGATCCAGCTCATATGCCCATTCACCCTCAGGTGTATCAAGGTTGATTTCATAGGTAATTGTTTGATCGTGCAACATCTCGGATGTTGCCGCAATGACCATACGATTGGCACTATCGACCGTTGCAGCGGCACTGTCGTAATCTTTTTCAGCAGCCATTTTAGCTGCCTCTTCCACCAGAACATCGACTTGCTCTACATCATATTCAATGCCCGCCTCTTTACCAGACTTTTTGACCATGCGATCAAAGTTTTCCTGATGGGTTAGCCGGTTGGCGCTCAGCACCTTAAGCAAGCTTTCATAGCGCTTGCGCTGTTCGGCAATCACTGCAGCACTCGGCACCATAATCGCTGCGGCATTAAACAGGCGCATTGAGTCATCGATATTGGTCTGTGCAGCTTGAAGATCACCCGCCTCCAATAAGGTTTTAGCCCGTTCCATCTTGCTCTTCGAATCGATCAACATCGCCTTGGCTTGTTCATTATTGCTGGCGGCCACTCGCTTGCTTGATTTCGACATAAACATCATGCGCGCATATGAGACTTTCTGCTTTAGCTCTTTTTCAGAAGCCACCCGGTTTTTAGTTGGGTTACGCGCACCCAGCTTCACATTGTTTGCTACCGATTTTTTTACCGCATCGGCTGTCGGTTTAACCACCGCTTTGGGTGCTGGCACCGCTTCAGGCACTTTATCGACCACCGCAGCCTGCACTTTGACAGCCTCTGCCTTTACCGCAGGCTTACTTTCAGGTTTGGCTTTTTGCAGTAGCTCTTCAACCTTTTCCTCAACCTTAACTTCAGCTTTCTCTATCACTTCAGGCGTTATGGCCTTTTGCACAGCCTCTTTTGCCTTTACTTTACCCTCTTCAACCATTGGCTTTACTTCTGCCCCCCCACAGGCTGTCAGTACAGCAAGTGCCGAGCCGATTAAAACCGCTGAATAAAGTCTATTTCTACTCATACATCACCTATTATTTCAATTCATAAACGACTGCTGTTTCTCTGGAAAACAGTAACAATCACGTTAAAAAATACCGATCAAGCCACTATTTAACGGACAACAAGCCCACAATTTCACTAAAATTTACCGTGGAGGCTCATCAAGCCAAGATAATTCAGTTCTGATTTTGCAGCGCCTGAATCAGCTCATTGGCCTTGGCCACCGCAGGGTGATCGGGGTAGAGCGCTATCAACTGTTGCCACTTCGCTTTTGCCTGCGCTTGATCGCTTTTAGCGTGAAGATAGAGCAAGCCGAGGTTAATGTAGGCATTACCAAAGTCGGGGCATTGCTCTATCGCCTGAGAAAAAAAGTGCTCGGCTAAACCCACATCCTGATTATTCCAGTACATGGTTGCCATATCGGTCATTACGCTGGGTTGATTGGGATCATTTGCCAGTGAGAGCTGGTAGTAGGCAATAGCGGCTACTGCGTTTTTCTCATCAAAGTAGTGATTACCCAGCGCCGCCGCCACTTTTGCGTCAGTAGGGGTTATATTGAGCTGATTTTTCAATATCGCTTCTGAAGTTTTTCTGTCCATTGACCACACTTTTTATTTTTAAGGGATATGTTTATCCGTGAAGATGATACGCAATCTAGCTCGGGGTTACAAAACTTTATTACAGCGATTAAATTGACTCATATGAGGCCTCATTTTGTCGCTGCAAAAAACCTTAACCAAGCAACTAAATGGGTAAAACCAGGCTAACAATCAATTATATAACAATTCCTGCCAGACCCTTTTGCTTTATAGAGCGCCTTATCCGCTCTGCCAACAAGGGCTTCCGGTTTATCACCCGCCACGGGGCGCATGGCGGCTATACCTAAACTGATGGTCACATAATCGGATACTTCTGAGTATTCATGAGGTAACTTCTCATTTTCTACAAAAAGGCGCATCTCTTCAGCAATCACTTCTGCACCTTTACAGTGAGTGTTAGGTAAGATCACAACAAACTCTTCGCCGCCGTAGCGAGCAATAAAGTCACCTGGCCGGCGTATCGCTCGATTCATGGCAGCTGAAACCGTTCGCAAACAGTCATCCCCCCCCTGGTGACCGTAGTTGTCGTTGTATTTTTTGAAAAAATCGATGTCCAACAGGATAATGGAAAGCGGGGTTTTTTCACGGGTCGCGAGCTTCCACTCATGGGCCAATGTCTCATCAAAATGACGTCGATTGGCCAAACCTGTTAATCCATCCAGTGTAGAGAGGCGCTGCAGTATCATGTTGCTCTCTTCAAGCTTTTGATTGCTCTCCTCCAGCTCTTGCTGCAGCTTCTGCATCTGCTGGAAGGCTTCATCGCGCTCTTTCTGTGCTAAATAGCTTTTAGACTGTGCTCTTATTCTTGCGATCAGCTCTATTTTGTCGGGTAGCTTCACCAAGTAATCATTTGCACCATTGGTAAAGGCCTGGCTCTTGTCCTGCGGATCATCTTTACTTGATAAAACCACCACAGGTATTGAAGCGGTCGCCGGATTCGCCCGGTAAAAGCGCAGTAGGGTGTAGCCATCGACATCAGGCATTACTAAGTCCTGAAGGATAACAGTGGGTTGCAGCTCACTCGCAAGTTGCACGGCTTGTGAGGGGTCATCACAAAAATGGAGTTCGATATCTGCCTCTTCGGCAATCATGTACCGAATGGCTTCGGCAACCATTTTTTGATCATCGACTAACAACACGATGATGGTGTTCTGTGAGGAGCCTGTCGCCAGATTATCTGTCATGCCATGACCCTTGTGTAAGGTTTTTTATCTGTTGTTTTATAATCCGTGAGATATTACCGAGCGGTTGAATCGTTTTAGCGGCTCCTATCTCAGCAGCTGCACGGGGCATTCCATAAACGGCACACGTTGCTTGATCCTGTGCGATAGTATAAACCCCTTTTTTACGCAACCTCAACAAACCCGCTGCACCATCCTTACCCATTCCTGTTAATAAAACAGCGAGCAGGTTATCTTGCCAAAATGTACCCAAACTATTGAAAAAAACATCCACTGATGGTCGGTATACAATCTCTTGGTGTTGCTCTGTATACTTTAGTCGGCCTATAGCATCACAAATCAAGTGGTTATTGGTAGCTGCCACATAAATAGTGCCATGTTGCAGTTGGTCACCATTTTCTGCCACTTTTACTTTCATGGCTGCTTGTGTACTGAGCCACTCGACAAAGCCGCCCGCAAAGGCTTCATCCACATGCTGGATGACCACGATGGCTGCGGGGAAATCAGCGGGAAGTGATTTAACCACTTCTGCAACTGCATTCGGTCCTCCAGTAGAAGAGCCAATCGCCAATAGGTTGATTTTAGCCACCGGTTTGCCCATAGCGGCCGTGGGTATAGGCTGCACTGCCTTCAAACCCAATAGTTTCTCTATTCTGCGCAATTTGCTGAGTAACTCAGCACACTCTACGGTTCCCTTCGGGACCTCTACAACATCCAGCGCACCAGCCCCCATGGCTTCAAAAACCATTGAAGCGCTCTCCACGAGCGACTCTGTTACCAGCAAAACCGAGCTGGGTGTTGCAGACGTTGTGATCGCCTTGGTCACCTCTACTCCATTCATGCCCGGCACCGCCATATCCATGAAAATCAAGTCAGGTCGATCGGTGATACAACGGGCTACGGCATCATCGCCGTCATGAGCAATCCATGCAATGCGATGGGGGGTTGAGGCAATAATCTCTCTGAGCAGCTCAATGGCTGCAGGTTTATCATTAACAATAGCTATACGCACTCGGTGGCCTCACCAATCAAGTCATGTACCGCGTTAATGAATGACTCATCATGAAAACTACCCTTGGTCAGATAATAATCTGCACCAGCATCCATTCCCTGTTGTCGATCTTCTGCTCTATCTTTGTATGAGACAATAATGACCGGAATTTGTTTAAACTGTTTATTTCCCTTGATCAGGTTGACCAGCTCAATGCCATTCATTCTCGGCATATCAATATCGCTGATGATAAGGCTATAATTTTTTGCCCGCACTGCATTCCAGCCATCCATGCCATCCATCGCGACATCAACAACAAACCCCGCCTCTTCCAGCAGCTTTTTTTCAACTTCACGCACAGTAAGGGAGTCATCAACCACCAGTATTGCTTTACTTTTCACATTGTCTGTACGGTCTGCCACCTCAAGGTGGCCTAGGCGACCACCCTTAACCAGCACATCGATAGTATGGACAACATCATCCACATCAACAATCAAAACAGTTGAGCCATCTTCCAGCAGTGCACTGGAGCTTATATCTTGTATTTTATCCAAGCGCGGGTCGATGGTTTGGACCGCCAGTTCGCGCTGATCCACAAACTCATCAACTACAATGCCATATGTTTGATCGTGATTGGTAATCACAATGACCGATAGGTGCTCATCATGGGCAACCAGCACGCTCTCAAGCTCAAACACTCGGCTGGCAGCCAGAAGAGTGATATTTTGGTCATTGATTGTGGCATATTGGTGCCCCTCTACCCTTTCAATTTCATCCACATGTACCTTTGCGGTACAGACGATTCTGGAGAGGGGAAAAGCGTAGTACTCACCTGCCACCAAAACAAGTAGACCTGGCACAACCGAGAGCGTTAAAGGCAATCGCATCAAAAATTTCGTACCAACACCCAGCTTTGTCTCAACGTTAACACGGCCGTGCATCGAGTGAATAGCATCCATTACCACATCAAGCCCAACCCCACGACCTGAGAGGTCAGTGACTTCATCCCGGGTAGAAAAACTCGGTAAAAAGAGGAAAGCAAGCAGCTCTTCATCACTCAAGCTGGCCGCCATATTCAGATCTACCAGATTTTTCTTTTTCACCCGCTCGCGGAGTATTTCCACATCAATACCACCGCCATCATCCTCGACCGTAATCAGCAACATACCTTCATTATGGCACGCCGAAAGAGTAATGGTTGCCTGCTCCGGCTTGGCAAGTTTACGACGCTGTTTCGGTGATTCAACCCCATGATCAAGTGCATTACGGATAATGTGATTCAGTGGTGCCTCCATCCTCTCTAACACATCACGATCAACCTGTGTTGACTCACCTTTTATCACTAAGCGAGTTTTTTTACCCAGCGAACGAGCGATGTCCCTGGCCATACGCTGAAAGCCATGAACGCCGTCAGAAAATGGGCACATGCGGGTTGAGAGCGCCTGCCGGTGTAGGCGTTCAGTAAGGTGCGTAATTCTTCGTTCATATTGATCCAGGTCGTTCATCTGGTCGATAATAATATTACGAAACTCGACTACTTTATGATGCACCTGTGAAACCCGCGCCAGGAGTTCAGGGTTATCGACTTCGGAGGCAACATATTCGCGAACACCATCAATAAGTGATGACATTTCATGCTGTTTTTTACGCATCACCATCATATTGTCGAGATACGGCAACAGCCAGCCCGCTTCTACTTTTATCTCACCCGCAAGCCCCATCATGTTATCCAGGCGGTCAGCGGTCACCTTTAACACTCGGCTTTCAGCCACCGATACACTTTTTACTGCAACCTCACCGTTATCTGTTTGGCTCGGCGTCGTCACTTCAGCTATTGCCTGCGCACTATTTGCATCAACTGCTGCAGTGCTATCAACAGATATATCAGACAGTGTGCCGTCAAAAACCGCATTTAATAATACGATTGTCTGATCCAACACGTTACGATTTTCAACCGCCCAAGTGGAAATTGAGGTTTCAGGTAACGTGGCAATAGTGGCTATTCGGTCATTGGCTGCCAGCAACACATCAACCGCATCGGCCCCCAATAACAGCTGCTTTTTTTGCGCCGCCACAAAGAGGTCTTCCATACCATGGGCGATGGTTACAATTGCCTCCACCCCCACCAGGCGTGCAGCGCCTTTTATTGAGTGAGCCGCTCGCATCAGCCTCTCTAGCACCACATCGTTATCGGGATCATCTTCCAGTATCAGCAGAGAATCCACCAAGGTCGCACTGTGAGTGGCAACCTCCTCACGAAACATCTCCAACATCGAAGAGTCGATGGTTGCTTTTTCCGGCGCCACTGTGGTTACTTGAGCATCCGTAACAACAGGATCAATATCGACCTCTTTGAGTTGTGACAGCAGAGCGGTGAATGACGCCTGTCCTGTGTCAAAGTTTTGTATCGCTTCGTCGTCCAGTGCCGCGAGCATTTCTGCCTCTTTTAAGACAGAATCCAGTAATATAAAGTGCTCACTCGACAGCCTCCCTCCACTATTGATCACACGCTGAATCACACTTTCAAGCCCTTCTGCCAAGAGCTGGATAGAGGCAATATTAACCAGTTTAGCAGCCCCTTTTAGCGCATGAGCAGCACGACCGGCATCATCAAAAAGCACCGCTTCATCTGGTCTGCTTTTAATGCCCGCAAAGGCACTTCGAAGTGCTGAGCACTGCTGCTCCACTTCCATGCGCAATAGGCTCAACATGGAGAAGTCATGATCACCCATCACAAGCTCCTACTGATGGTAGAAAACAGTAGTTCAGCATCGATCACACCCACCTTGCGGCGTTTCCACTTAATGATGCCGTGCATAAATGAACCGGCACGTTCATCCAGGCCACTTGGAACGCCCTGCATATCATCTTGATGATAACGGTAGACCTCTCCCAGCTGGCTCACCGGGAAAACATAGTGGTTATTGTCATATTCGGCAATAATCACATGGCGCAGTTTATGCTGCTGCCCTTCGCCTCCACTTAAACCAAGGATTTTTTCCAGTGAAAAGCTGACCTCTATTTCACCCGAAATATTCACAATCCCCAGAATAAAAGCGTTTTTATTGTGCGGCAGCCGCTGCACATTACGAAAATCTGTAATCTCTTTAACATAACTAACGGGAATCGCTAGCCACTCTTCCCGTATTTCAAAGGTTAAAACCGAGCACTCTTTTACTTTCCCAGTCGGTTTTTTCTCACGCAACAGCAACGTACACTCATCCCGGTACTCCTCGGATAATGGTGCATCATAAACAAACGAGGTGGCCTGATGAAAAACATCGCAGTTATGGCAGTGAATAACCTCCTTTAGTTTCGGGCAAGTGTGCTCCCGGCTCCAGATACCGGTCGTGTTCCAGCAGTTATCGATCATTTTTTTCATAGACATCAGGGGGTGCTCTTTAGCGGCTGCGATGTGCGTGCTTTAATTCTATTAGCTCGCTGCTGATAACGCTGTGCGGCCGCCTCATCACCCTGATTATTTGATATTTCTGCTAAAAAATGCAGTGCCTTCTCATCATCTGGCTGTAGGTAGATCGCTTTTTTAAATCGCTCCTCCGCCCCCGGCATATCACCCTCTAAAAAAGCGATGCGGCCAAGATAATGGTTGGCGATACTGCTCTCATGCGGCTCTTTTATGAGGCGCAGACAGAGCGCCGTCAATCGACAAAATTCACTCTTTAACAACAGGGTTTCAAACTCTTGAATAAGATCGCGGCCCGACTTGGCAGCAACAGCGGTTGCCGCAGCCGTGACCTCCTCCACATCGGGAGGTTGCGAAGACGCAACATCAGTGCGGGCAGCCACCAATGCCGCCACAACCCGCTTACCTTTTTCAGCAAGGGTATGGTTATCAATTTTAGCGGCAGCCTGCTGTGTATTGTGGCTTTTAACATAGGTAAATGACAGTTGATCTGAAAAACGCCGGTAGCCCAAGCTCGACAAAACGGCGGTATCGGCATGGCCGACCACTAACAAGCCCTCATCATGCAGCAGAGAGTCAATAACAGAAACCGCCTTGCACTTGGTATGTTTATCGAAATAGATCAAAAGGTTGCGGCAAAAAACGATATGGAATTTTTTGGCCACTTTGTCAATAAAATGATCGCCAATTAGGTTTCCCTGAAAAAAAGTCACTGAGTTTCGCAGCGACTCATCAATCTGAAAGAGGTTCTCTTTGCGGCTGAAGTAACGCTGCTGATAGGCTTCACAGCCACCCCGGAAAGAGTAATCACTGTATAGCCCTCGCTGTGCGACCTCCAGTACCCGTTGTGAAATATCACAAGCCAGAATTTCGAACTCCCCATATTTAAGCCCGGCCTCCAGGCAGGTCATAGCGATCGAATAGGGTTCCTCACCTGTGGAGCTAGGTACACTTAAAATCTTAATCGGCTCACCCTCATCGCATAATGATCGATAGAGTAGGCGCAAGTTATTTTTTAAAACCTGGAATGGCTTCTTATCACGAAAAAAAGAGGTCTCTGGAATGACCACGGTATCAATAAGTTTTTGCAGTGCTGAGCTATCCTCTTGAATAAGTTGATAGTAGCCGTCTAGGTCATCCAGCTCATGTGCACTCATCGCAATGTAGATGGCTTTTTTCATCGTATCAAAGCCAACCGCATCCGGGTTCATACCCATCTGTTGTTGCAGATACCTGACAATCGGTTCAATTTTCACTGTCAATAAGCCCGAAAATGGTGCGTCGAATAAATTTCAGTAGTGGGAAGCCGTCACTGTTTACACGCTATTGCCGTAAGCTTTCTAAATATTCTGAGTGCAGCGCTCAGTTTAATCAGCGGGAGCAAACAAAATGGCATAGGCTTCTTCTGGTAAGATCTGCTGAACAACCATGCGCTGCATGATGCCTTTTTCATCCGTCGCCACATCACCCAGATAAGGCACTCGATCCAGGTGTAGAGGGGGCTCTTTAAACTGCGCCTCATCAATACGCAATGTTTCTGTGACACCATCAAACAGCCAACCAACGGTGACGACCTCTCCGCCAGGTGAGTTAATTTTACCAATCAAAATACGGCTACACAGTACAACTCTACAAGGCACGCCACTCAACAAAAAGCAGATATCAACCAGTGGAAGTGTTTCGCCCCGATAATCGATCATCCCTACAATATAATCTGGCGTACCGGCAATCTCGCGTGGTTTAACGTAAGGTGCCACCTCGATAACATCTGCGGTAGGAATTAAATAACGCTCCCCTTGGTGGATCGAGAGTAGGTAGAGTGACATCGACCCAGCCTACACTTTAAACTTGGTGACACCCATTTGCAGGCGTCTTGCAGCATCATTCAGTTTTTCAATTTCGCTGTTGGACTCACGTAAAGATTCAACCGTCTGCTGTGCGGCCTCATTAAGCTGAATCATGGATTGATTGATTTGATCCGCCCCCTCAGCCTGAAACTGCATCCCTTGGTGCACGGTCTCAAAACGCGGTGAAAGTGCTTGCACCTGACCGATGATCTGCGTCAGCTGGACACTCATCTCGCCCACATCGGCGACACTCATTCGTACCTGTTCAGAGAATTTATCCATGCTCATCACGCCTGCGGAAACAGCCCCCTGCATCTCTTTGATCATTAATTCGATATCCAGGGTTGCCACGGCCGTCTGGTCAGCTAGTCGACGAATCTCCTTGGCAACAACAGAGAATCCATAACCATACTCACCCGCTTTTTCAGCTTCGATGGCCGCATTCAAAGAGAGCAGATTGGTTTGGTCGGCCACTTTGGTAATGGTGGTGACCACGGTATTAATATTGGCGGCTTTCTCATTAAGCACCTCAAACTTACCGCTGATGGTCTGTACCGCATCCACCACCTGGCTCATGGTATTCTCCATTCGAGAAAGGCCGGCCCGACCACTCTCGGCTGAAACTGCGGTATTTTCAGAGACCGTAGCCACCTCCTCCATCGTATTCAGTAACTCTTTTGCGGTTGCCGATATTTCAGTTGCGGTGGTCACTATCTCGTTGGTGGTTGCCGCCTGCTCGGCAACCGTCGCCTCCTGCTCTTTTGCGGTTGCTGCAATGGCAGTGGACGATGATGCCACCTGAATACCTGAGTGCTGAACTTGGGTCACCAGGTCATTCAAACGTTCGATCATGCTTTGGAAACCAGCGGCCAGTTTTGCCATCGCATCATCACCCTGAATCTCAAGGTGACCCGTCATATCACCATCGGCCGCCTTGCTGACCACAGCCAACATAAGGTCAACGCGGTGTTGAAGCTGCTCCATTGCCTCGTGTTTTTCATCAATGGAATCCCTGATTTGATGGATCATGTGCTGCAACTGAGTCGCCAGCTCACCAATCGCATCATCATCCGAAAAGCCAACGTTCACATCAAGGTTACCTTGTGCCACCTGGTTAACCACCGCCAGCAACTGATCAACCTTATCTCGCAATGCCAGCGCCGCTTCATGCTCTTGTTGCATGCGTTCATGCTCACGCCTTGAAGCCTCATCCATACTGTCCGACATGCTGTTGAAGGCCGTTGCCAAATGCCCCACTTCATCACCTGTGGTCACCGGCGCGCGTACCGAAAGATCACCCTTTGCGCGACTTTGAATCACATCGATCAAACGCCCAAGCGGGTTAACTACCCAACTCTTCAATACATAGTTAAGCACCAATAGGCCCAGCAAAACCGAGGTGACATTGGCAAGCACTGAAACCCAAAAGGCTTTGGAGACCGCCGCATCAATTTTATCCAGTGAGAGAGAGATTCTAACCGCACCGTTTACGGTCCCCTCCGCTACTTCATGACAGCCTAAACAGTTAACCCCACGGGTGTCACTGGTGGCTCTGAAGGGGGTGATTACCGTCAACATACGGCTGTTATCTTCATTGCGAATCACCGCAATATCTTCTCCCGTTAAAGCGCGCCGGTCGTAATCATCAATAATGGATTCATGACCATTACCCTCACCGAACTGTTTGGTAACCGCATCACCACGAATCACTCGGGCCTCGATGACATCATCACGGGAGAGCATTTTTTTACGGAAAATAGTACGTTGGTCCATGGTACCGGTCAGCATCATGGTATTGAGGCTATCAAAATAGAGTGTGGTGAGGTCCTTCGCCTGTACTTCAAACATCTCCATCATGCGTTCTTCTTCATTCATAACCGTATGCAGGGTGACCACAACAATGACTAAGCCGAAGATAAAAGCAACAGAGAGGTTAACCTTTGTTCTTAAAGACCAGTGACCAAGAAATCCCGTTGCTACAGAATCATCCCTCGTCGTAAACGAATTAGCCACCCGCCGTGCTCCTCATGTTGGTATTTTCACTATTTAGTTGATCAACTTTCGACAACGAAAAAACAAACTTTAACCCTGATCGTTCCGATAGAAACAAAAAAGGGGCAAATCGCCCCTTTTGATGAAAAATAATCAGATAACCTTTGAAAAACTACCCGCGCCTCTCTTTTCCCGCAGATAGCGATCAAACAACATACAGACGTTGCGTATCAATAGACGTCCTTTGGGGTTGATTGTGATCTCCTCTGCATCGAGGCTGACCAGACCATCATCGGTAAACTGTTTCAGGTCGGCTAACTCTGCCGCGAAATAGTCGGCAAAATTGATGTTAAATTCACGTTCAATGCGCGGCATATTAAGGTGGAAATGGCAAATAAGACGCGTAATCACTTCGCGGCGCAACAGGTCATCTGCACTCAGATCAACACCTCGAAAAACCGGCAGCTTACCGGCATCAATAACCGCATAATACTCATCCATCCCTTTCACGTTTTGGCTATAACTTGACCCAACCATACTGATCGAAGTAACACCCAGCCCGACCAAGTCACAATCTGCATGGGTGGAGTAGCCCTGGAAGTTGCGATAGAGCGTATCATCATTTTGCGCCAAGCAGAGTTCATCATCAGGCTTTGCAAAGTGATCCATGCCAATGTAGACATAACCGGCTTGCTGAAGGTGCTCAATGGTCAACTGCAAGATTTTTAGTTTCTCTTCCGGCAAGGGTAAATCATCTTCATTAATGCGTCGTTGCGGCTTAAAGAGCTCCGGCAAGTGGGCATAGTTAAAGACCGAGATTCGGTCGGGGTTAACTTCAATAATGCGATCAAGGGTGCGACGGAAGCTTTCAACAGACTGAAAAGGCAGTCCATAAATAAGGTCAACACTGATCGAGCGAAACCCTTCAGCCCGCGCTGCATTGAGCACCAGCAGTGTCTGTTCTTCACTCTGGATTCGGTTAACCGCTTTCTGTACTTTCTCGTCGAAATCCTGAATACCCAGACTCATTCGGTTAAAGCCTAGTTCACGCAGTACCGCGACCTTTTCGGCATCGGCCTCACGGGGATCAATCTCGATGGAAAACTCACCCTGATCGTCGCCCACCACGTTAAAGTGCTTGCGGGTACAATCCATTAAACGACGCATCTCATCATTATTAAGGAAAGTAGGCGTTCCACCGCCCCAATGCAACTGGGTAACCGGCCGATTATCATCAAACAAGGCCGCCTGCATCTCAATCTCTTTACAGAGACGGTCAAGATAGGGTGAAGAGCGGCTACGGTCTTTCGTCACCACTTTATTGCAGCCGCAATAAAAACAGACCGTGTCACAAAATGGAATATGAAAATAGAGCGAAATCGGCTTAGGCTTGGGCAGGGAGCGGCTTAGCTCATTACTTTTCTCAATCCACGTCTGATAGGTTTCAATGGTAAAACGCTCATCAAACTGCACCGCTGTGGGGTACGACGTATAGCGCGGGCCTGATTTATCATAACGTTTAATCAGTTCCGGATCGAAGATGATTAATTGATCCATCTATAAAATTCCTCTATTTTTTATCATCTGAATCGATTGATCCAGGTCATTTTGCGAACCAGTATAATCACCACGCACGTTGCAAACAACCACGCTATTTGCGTGCCCACCTCTGAATCTCATCTTTATGCTCAATCAACTGCTCATGGCTCAGTAAAAACACACCGTGCCCGCCGTGCTCGAATTCAAGCCATGTAAAGGGGAGACTGGGGAGCTGTTTCTGTAGTGCCGCTTCACTATTACCCACTTCAACCACCAGAATACCATCATCGGTTAGATACGCTGCAGCCTGCGATAAAATTTTCCGTGTAATATCCAGGCCATCTACACCAGAAGCGAGACCAATCGCCGGCTCTTGATGAAACTCTTGGGGCATTGAAGCGATATCACCCGCATCGACATAAGGGGGGTTACTGACAATAATTTGATACTTCTTACCGACAACGCTACTAAAAAGATCGGATTGAATCGCGCTTACCCGTGACACCAGCTCATGGCGTTTGATATTGATATTGGCAACCGCCAACGCATCTTTTGAAATATCAACACCATCAACCTGAGCGCTGGGAAACATATAAGCAGAGGCGATAGCAATGCAGCCACTGCCGGTGCAAAGATCCAAAATATTTACCACCTCATCAGGTTTCACCCAAGGGTCAAATTGCTGCTCGATAAGCTCAGCAATCGGTGAGCGAGGCACCAGCACCCGCTCATCCACATAAAAGGGAATGCCACAAAAGAGCGCCTTATTGGTCAGATAAGCGGCGGGCAGCCGCTTCTCAATACGCTGAACCAACAGTTCAACCACCGAAGCCTTCTCTGCCTGCGTTAAACGCCCTTCCAGCAGTGAATCAGGTAGCCCAAAGGGCAGATGCAGCGCGTGGAGCACCAGTGCCAATGACTCATCCAGTGCGTTATCGGTTCCATGTCCGAAATAGAGTTCATTTTCGGTAAAACGACTCACCCCCCAGCGGATAAAATCCCGAACGGTGCGAAGATCGCGAACAGCTTCGTCTTTCATCATTACAGCCAGTCATTGTAAAAAAATTTGCCCATTATAGGCATAACCCTCGCAAGATGCAGTGAATATTCATTACCCTAATCCTCGGATAGAGATAGTGGATAAGACTGGATAGGCAGCTGTGCCGGCTGCGGACTTGGCCGATATTGCAGGGGCTATAAAGGTGATGTTGTTAACGGGATGACTCGAGGCTTTAAAGTCCGAATAGAAGCGCGGATCGATGTGTCAGGTATTATTTTTCTGTGGAGTCAAGCGCCCATATAGCCTCTCTGTTTCTATTTGTGGATAAAGGTTATACTCGGGAAAACACTCTCCTGACCGCAACTCATTTACAGAAGAAGACCATGGCACAATACATCTACACTATGAACCGGGTGAGCAAGGTGGTTCCCCCAAAGCGCACGATTATAAAAGATATTTCTCTCTCATTTTTCCCTGGTGCCAAAATTGGTGTTTTGGGTCTGAATGGTGCAGGAAAGTCTACCGTGTTACGCATTATGGCCGGTATCGATAAAGAGTTTGAGGGTGAGGCACGCCCTCAACCCGGCATCAATATTGGCTACCTTTCACAAGAGCCTGAGCTAAACCCAGACAAAGATGTACGCGGCAATATCGAAGAGGCGCTGGGTGAGGTTAAGCAGGCGATGACCCGCCTTGATGAAGTTTATGCCGCTTACGCGGAACCGGATGCTGACTTCGATGCGCTCGCCGCCGAACAGGCCAAACTCGAAAATATTATTCAAGCCGCCGATGCTCACAATTTGGAGCGCAAGCTGGAAATTGCTGCCGATGCCCTTCGCTTGCCGCCCTGGGATGCGGATGTCACTAAACTTTCAGGTGGTGAGCGTCGCCGCGTCGCCCTCTGTAAACTTATTCTCTCTGCCCCTGACATGTTGTTGCTCGATGAGCCAACCAACCACCTGGATGCTGAATCAGTCGCCTGGCTAGAGCAGTTTTTGCGCGAATTTGAAGGTACTGTGGTTGCCGTCACCCATGACCGTTACTTCCTCGACAACGTTGCCGGTTGGATTCTGGAACTTGACCGTGGGCATGGCATCCCATGGGAAGGTAACTACTCTTCATGGTTGGAGCAGAAAAACCAACGCCTGGCACAAGAGGAGAAGGGTGAAAAGACTCGAATGAAGGCGATGAAGGCGGAGCTGGAGTGGGTTCGATCAAATCAAAAAGGGCGACACGCCAAAAGCAAAGCACGCCTCGCCCGTTACGATGAGCTGACTAACCAAAACATGGAGAGCCGCAACGAAACCAATGAACTCTTTATTCCACCTGGCCCACGCCTGGGTGATTTGGTAATTGAGGCCAAAGACCTCAATAAAGGCTTTGGTGACCGCCTACTGTTTGATAACCTCAACTTCAAGCTGCCCCCGGGTGGCATTGTGGGTGTTATCGGCCCCAATGGTGCCGGTAAGTCGACCCTGTTTAAAATGCTGATGGGGATCGAAAAACCAGACTCGGGCGAGCTACGCATGGGTGATACCGTAAAGCTCGCTTACGTTGACCAAAGCCGTGATGCACTGGATAGCAACAAAACTGTCTGGCAAGAGGTCTCCGACGAACAGGAGGTGATCACCATCGGCACTATGCAGATCAATTCACGCGCCTACCTCAGCCGTTTCAACTTCAAAGGGAGTGACCAGCAAAAGAGAGTGGGTGAGCTATCAGGCGGTGAGCGCAATCGACTGCACCTTGCCAAGCTTCTACAGAGTGGTGGCAATGTGCTGCTGCTGGATGAGCCAACCAATGACCTTGATATTGAAACCCTACGTGCCCTGGAAGAGGCGCTGCTGGAGTTTGGTGGTTGTGTCGTCGTCATATCACATGATCGCTGGTTTCTGGATCGCATCGCCACCCATATGCTGGCTTTCGAAGGTGAGAGCCATGTGGAGTGGTTTGAAGGCAACTATGCCGAATATGAAGAAGATAAGAAACGCCGTTTAGGGGATAAAGCTGACCAGCCCCACCGCATTACCTATAAGAAATTTGGAATATAATCGGGCCTTTGCACAAGTAGCTGCACCGTCTCAATAAAAACCAAGCCTTACCGATACGGTGGGTAGTCTCCTAATCAAGCAACCGCCCTGCGGTCTGGTATAAAATAAAATGATGGCATCACAACCCAATCGCCCGTTTTTCTTGAAAACAGCACTCTGTTTACTGCCACTGCTGTGCATCAGCACACTTCACGCTGAGGCGGAAAATATAACAGAAAAAACAGAGAGCACACTCACCCAAGAGCAGCCAGCCACCCCGGTAGTAAGCGAAGAGGTAGAGGATAAAGAAGAGGAGCAGACAGAACTCAGCAGAATCACCGATCCAATACATCGTCAATTTATGAAAGGCCAGCTACACTACTGGTTTAAAGACTACTCTGCTGCTCTGCAAACATGGCAACCGCTAGCCGAGCAGGGCCATGCAAAATCACAGTCAACCATTGGTTGGTTATATCACCGAGGCTTGGGTGTTGAACAAGATTACAAGCGCGCCATTGAGTGGTATCGTCTGGCCGCGGCGCAAGACTACGTCATCGCTCAACACAACCTGGGCGCGATGTATGAAAACGGGCTGGGTGTCGAGCAGAGCTATGCAGAAGCGCTCAAGTGGTATCAAATCGGCGCAGAAAAGGCCTACGGCAACTCACTCTATAATCTTGGCCTGTTTTATCTCAATGGGCACGGTGTCGACAAAGACCAAGAGATGGCAATCCACCTGCTTAAAAGCGCTCACCAACTCAAGGTAAACGAAGCGGTAGAGATATTAAAAAGCCTAGGCGTTGAAGTAGAGGCCGAGAAGCCTATCGAACACAACCCACAACCCATGCGCCACAGCATCAACATGGGTCAACCCAACGCCGAAAACACGACAGAGTAGCCACCACCGCCACCCCTCATTTTCGGGTAGAAACAGATAGGATGGTTAGCTAGCACTACCACTAAATTCGGTGGATGGACAAATTTAGGTTAAACTAGCCGCCCCAAAATGTTGATTAATCGGCCGCTTTCATGCCCTATTGCAGTGCACTCACACCCACACTACCCAAATCCAGTCGCGATAAGATCCACTGGGGGCGTTTATATGGCAGTGCCGATGCGCTCGCAATCAGCGCAGCGCTGAGTGCCAAAAAACAGCTTGTATTGCTCATCACTGAAGATACCCCCAGTGCAGTTCGGCTGGAGAGTGCGCTCCGTTTTTATGCAGGCAGTCATGACGATCAGCCCGTCATCCACTTTCCAGACTGGGAGACACTCCCTTACGACCAGTTTTCGCCCCATCAAGATATCATCTCCGAACGCCTGCTCACCCTGAGCCGGCTACCCCAGTTAGACAAGGGAATATTAATTGTCCCGGTCACTACCCTGCTCCACCGCCTGCCCGATAAACACTACTTGCAAGGTAATACCCTCACGCTGGATGTGGGCGACAAGCTGGAGATTGAGTCATTCCGCCGCCGCCTGGATGCCAGCAGTTACCGTGCGGTTTCCCAAGTGGTTGAGCATGGTGAGTTTGCGGTGCGTGGTAGCGTATTGGATATATTCCCCATGGGCAGCGAGCTACCGTACCGTATCGACCTGATGGATATTGAAATTGAATCCATCCGCACCTTTGACCCTGACACTCAACGCTCCATCGACAAGGTCAATAGTATCCGCTTGTTGCCAGCCAAAGAGTTCCCTTTTACACCCGAGGCAATCAAGCGTTTTCGCGAGCGCTACCGAGATGAATTTGCGGGAGACACCCAAAGATCAAGCCTCTACAACGACATTAAAAATGGCATCGCCCCCGCAGGCATTGAGTACTATTTACCACTCTTTTTCGATGAGACATCCACCCTGTTTGATTACCTGCCCGACAACACATTGGCCTGCATCGATCACGCCGTACACGATGCTAGCGAGACATTCGGCACCGAAGTCGCCAATCGCTATGAACAACGCCGCCACGATGTCGAGCGGCCTATTTTGCCACCACAGCACCTCTTTCTGAAAACCAACGAGCTGTTCAACCGGCTCAATAAGCTACCACTGATCAACATACAGCACTTTGAACATGATGAAGGTGCCGGTAATTTCAACTACGCCACCCAGCAGCCACCACCGTTGGCCTTCGATATCCGTGGCCAACAACCCGCCAAAGCGTTATTGGCTTTTCTGGGTGACTTTAAAGGGCGCGTTCTCTTTGCCGCAGAGTCCGCAGGCCGCCGTGAAGCGTTGTTAGAACTGCTAAAAGGATACGACATCCGCCCTCAGCTATTTAATAGCTGGCAGGCGTTTGTAAACGACTCAAGCAAAATTGGTATCGCCATTGCGCCATTAGAGCATGGCTTGCTGCTGGACCAACCCCAAATTGCGGTCATTACCGAGCCACAACTTTTTGGCCAGCAGGTTATGCAGCGCCGCCACCGTAAACGCCGTAACAATGAAGGCGAAAAAGCGATTCATAACCTCGCAGAGCTACAAATCGGCTCACCCGTGGTGCACATCGATCATGGCGTAGGCCGCTACCTGGGGTTACAAAAAATCACTGCCGGGGGCATGGAAAATGAATTTCTATCCCTCGAGTACGCCCGCAGTGACAAACTCTACGTGCCGGTCTCATCGCTGCACCTCATTAGCCGTTACAGCGGGTCAGATCCAGAACATGCCCCGCTACATAAACTTGGCAGCAGCCAATGGGAGAAGGCTAAGAAAAAAGCAAAAGAGAAAATTCGTGATGTGGCGGCTGAGCTGCTCGCCATTTACGCCAAACGTGAAGCACGCGAAGGCTTTCAATATCGCTACGACCAAAACTTCTACAACGCCTTCACCGCCCAATTTCCATTTGAAGAGACCCCCGACCAAGCGCAAGCTATTCTGGATGTTATCGATGATATGACCTCCACCAAGCCAATGGATCGACTGATCTGTGGTGATGTGGGTTTTGGAAAAACAGAAGTGGCGATGCGTGCGGCCTTTTTAGCCACTCAAGCGGGAAAACAGGTGGCGGTGCTGGTGCCCACTACTTTGCTGGCACAGCAGCACTTTGAAAATTTCAAAGACCGTTTTGCCGACTGGCCGATTAATGTCGCGACTCTTTCACGTTTTCGCTCGAAAAAAGAGAGCGATACCGCACTGGCGGGCTTGGCCGATGGCACCGTTGATATTGTCATCGGTACCCACAAACTGTTGCAAAGCAGTATCAAATTCAAACGTCTGGGATTATTAGTCATTGATGAGGAGCACCGCTTTGGTGTGCGTCAAAAAGAGCAATTCAAAGCCATGCGCAGCGAAGTGGACATATTGACCCTCACTGCCACACCCATTCCACGCACCTTGAATATGTCAATGTCCGGCATGCGCGACCTCTCCATTATCGCAACCCCACCAGCGAAACGCCTCTCAGTTAAAACCTTTATAACGCAGTGGAACAAGGCGACCATCCAGGAAGCGTGTCTGCGCGAAATCAAACGTGGCGGACAGGTTTACCTACTACACAACAAAGTGGAGACCATCGAAAAAACCGCACGAGAACTCCGTGAGCTGATTCCAGAGGCCAAAATTGAAGTGGCCCACGGACAGATGCGTGAACGTGAGCTGGAACAGGTCATGTCAGATTTCTACCATCAGCGTTTTAATATTCTGGTCTGCACTACCATCATTGAGACGGGCATCGATATTCCGACAGCCAACACCATTATTATTGACCGCGCCGACCACTTTGGTTTGGCACAACTTTATCAGCTGCGCGGACGGGTTGGGCGCTCACACCATCGAGCCTACGCCTACTTGATCACCCCACCTCGGCGCAGCATGACGGCCGATGCCCGGAAGCGAATCGAGGCATTAGAGTCCATCAAAGAGCTGGGCACCGGTTTTACCCTCGCCACCCACGACTTGGAGATTCGTGGCGCGGGAGAGCTGCTCGGCGAAGACCAGAGTGGTCAAATGCATGAAATTGGCTACAACATGTACATGGATATGCTCGACAGGGCCGTCAAAGATTTAAAAGAGGGACGCCAGCCCGACTTAGAGCGCCCCTTGGACCACGGTGCCGAGATTGATATTGGAGCCCCAACCCTGATTCCGGATGACTACCTGCCCGATGTTCATAATCGCCTGATGATGTACAAACGTATCGCCAGTGCCAGCAGCCTGGCCTCCCTGCGCGAGCTTCAAGTGGAGATGATCGACCGTTTTGGACTACTGCCAGAACAACTTAAAAACCTATTTAACATCACCAAACTAAAGCTGAAAGCCACCCCAATGGGAATTCAAAAAATAGAAATGGGAGCAGGCGGTGGACGCATCACATTTGATGAAAAACCCAACATTGATCCCATTAAAATCATCCAACTGATTCAGTCGCAAGCACAGCGCTATCAGCTTGACCCCCAGCAACGGCTTAAAATAATTCAGCCACTGGTTGAGGTGGCTGACCGTATTGCGGCAGTGGACAAACTACTCTCAACACTGGAGGAGTAGCCAACATGAAATATGGCAAGATACTCTGCACACTGATTACAGGCTTTGGCATTACCTCCACGGCATCGGCATTTGATGAGAGCAGCTATCTCAGACCCGGTGCTGAGATCAGCCTCTCCATCGAGAATTACAGGCAGCAGCTACAGCATCAGGCCAACACCAATCAAAGCACAATACAGACGCAGCGACTAAAATTAACCGCCTACGAATCACCCTATCAGTGGCTACAGGGCGGGCTACACATTGGCTACCTGAACGCCTCCCATGATGATCAGCTCTGGGCTTCGGGCACCTTACCTTCAGGTCAATTTGTAGGCATTCAGCTGCGAAAACCACAACACCAACCCCGCCAGTTCGAACTGCACTGGTCGCTTGCTTATAGCTACAATCGACTGAAGGGTGATCAAACCACAACCGCTACCACCCTCAGCTGGCACGACCTAAATGCCGAGTTAGGCCTTATTATAAACAGAGCTGCCTTGCGCTTCTCCCTAGGGAAATTCTTCGCACGAATAGAGGGAACCGAACAACGTACTCTCACAACCAATACCAGCAGCCAGAGCAGTAACCAGCGTTTTAACAGCCTCAACAACAGCGGGAGTTATGCTTCGATAGGTTACAAAACCAGCCACAATGGCCGCATTGAATTAATCGCCCGTAGTGGAGCACAACGCGGCGCGGCACTTTTTTTCTCACACCAATTTTAGTTTAGATAGGATTATCACCATGAAATGCAGCATCTACCGTGGAAAGCGCCGAGAAGACCACTATATTTATCTCGCCGAAGCGAATAATTTTGACCCGATACCCGATACCATCAAACGATTAATGGGCGAATTTGTCCTGGCAATGGAGATTGAAATCACCCTGGAAAGCAAACTGGCAAACGGTAATGCCGAAGAGATATTGACACAAATTGAAGCGCAAGGATTTTTTCTGCAAATGCCGCCAAAACATGAAGTATTGAATGTAAAAGTAGGCAGCTACGAGCGCCAGAAGTCATAAATAACGGAAATTTTCCTAAAGCGCTCACACCGCTTTAGGAAGGAGGCTGTCGAACTGAGGTGGTCCTAGGAGGCTGTCAGACTTAGGGTGAATCGACTGCGGAAAAGTCATCTCGGCCCATTTATCCGATCATTTTCGTTAAATATGCCCAATATTCGCCTCAAACGATCAAAAAAATGGACTCAAAATGGCTTTCCCTCGCTACGATCACCTAAGTCCGACAGCCTCCTAGGCTTCTGACTCCCACGGGTGGCCGTGGGAGTCAGGAATCTCTCCCGGTATCAACACCGGCTCTGCACGCGAATGCAAGAGCACTTTGTCGATCAGCTGGCGACTCCTTTGATAGTGCTTCAACTAGCCGCTTAACCATCACTCTTTAGCGCCCCTTTCAAATACTGAAAAATGGCTCGGGCGCTTTTGGGCGGTCTGTTTTGGCTGGCTTCACGTTGTGCACTTCGAATCATTTGGCGCACCTGTTGTGCATCGATTCCGGGGGCTTCGTCGATGAGCTCTGTGAGTGCGCTATCACCTTCACTCAATAAACGATCACGCCATTTTTCCAGTCGGTGAAAGTGGGCGTTGACTTTGTGGTCTTGGTTGAGCAAGCGTTGGTGAGCCTGCTTGATCGGTTCGGGGTCAATGTTACGCATGACCCTGCCAATATAGAGCAACTGACGTTTCATGGCGGCGCGTGATGTGAAGCGCTGATAATCGGCGAGTGCACCGCGCAGGTTTTCAGGTAAACTCATGCTGTCGAGTTGCGCTGCGGGCAACTTAGTGAGTAATCTGCCAAGTGACTGTAGTGCCTGTACTTCACGCTTTAGTTCGGATCTGCTTTTAATATCCTCACCATCCAGCGCGTCATCGTCGAAATAATCACTCATATGGGTACCGTGGTTATGATCTGTATTCCTGCATTCTAACCCGTGGGCGTTGCAGAGTGTACTCGCAATTTAGGGGTGGGGAATTCGCCCGTTAGATTATTGTCCTATAATAGAATAAGTGTGTTGATGTGGGAGCTTTAGTTGTGCGCTTGGTATGGGGCCTGTTTTTTTCTCTGTTTTTGCTCTCGGCATGTAGTTACTCTACAAAGTCGGTGGTTACCGTCAACAGCGGGTTTAGCAGTGAAAATGCTGTCCAACTGAAGCGCACCGTTGCAGCGTTGCGGCGCCATCGTGATGGCTGCTTCTCTAAAAGAAGTGCCACGATGTCGATTACCGGCACGGGCCAGCAGCGAGTATATTTGATTCGCAATAATTTGAGTGCCATGGATCTGCGTTTAAGCCTTGAGGGGGGTGGCCAGCTGAGGGTTGAGCTGAATGAGTGGTCTGAGACAAATTTCTCCGCTTACGCTTCCCGCTGTTATCAGCAGCTATTAACCCGCCTTGGCCAGGATTTTGGTGTTGGGCAGCTATCTATTATTGAAAATTGTAAAGCGCCTCCCTGTCGCAAGTGAGTGTAATCTCACCCCTTTGTAAAACCCAAATCCTGCAAGACCTTTGTGTTAATTAATGAAATACCCGGGTTAGCTTTTCCTGCCAGTGATTGTTCTGTGATAGCATTACTACATAGAATAATCAGTGGATATAAACAGGTAGTTATGGGGATGAATAAAACTTTTTTTACGGCTCTTTTTAGAGGGCTATTTGCTCTGGCGCTGTGCTTTTCAAGTGCTGTTGCCGCTTCAACTGGCGAGAGTATTTACCAAGAACATTGTGTCTCGTGTCATGGTATTGATGGTGGTGGCAGAGGCAGCACATTAAACCCTCCTCCCCGTGATTTCACTTCAATGCAGAGCGCATTTGAATTGGACCCGATACGTATCTATATCTCCACCACAAAAGGGCGTCCGAATAGCGCTATGGCTGCTTGGGATTCGCGTTTGAGTCGTGATGAAATAAGGCAGGTATCGGATTACATATACGATACCTTTATCGCCGAAGTAAAAGCGGCTCTTCCCGAAGAGCTACGGCTTAACCTGGAGGCAGGCGAGAAAACCTACATGGACAACTGCTCTGTTTGCCATGGGGATTTTGGCGAGACAGGCGTCTGGACGCGCTCCAATATGGCGACGGCGCCGCGTAATTTTACTACTGATCGCACCAAGGGTGAGCTGAGTCGCAAGCGTATGATTGAGTCAATCACCTATGGCCGGGCAGGCAAGGCGATGATGCCCTATGGCTCGCGGTTGAACCAGCAAGAGATCTCCTCAATGGTTGACTATATCCGCCTTGCCTTAATGGGCTTGCCGGTAGAGGCCGTTCTGGCTGAGAAATCGATTCTGGAGGGGTCTCGGCGAGACAGCCCCTCAACGGGGCTGGCATTTGACGATCCCAAGCGGTTTATGTCAATCCCCTTTCCAAATGGACTCTATGGTGATCCTAATGAAGGGCGGGAGATCTTTGTTCGCAACTGTTTTGTCTGTCATGGCGTGAAGGGTGACGGACAAGGCCCCCGTGCTTTCTTTATTAACCCGAAACCGCGTAATTTTATTAGCTCGGATTCTCGTCGTGCACTGAATCGCCCCAAAATATATGAGGCTGTCTATAAGGGCTTGTCAGGGAGTGTGATGCCGGCCTGGAGTAAAGTGCTGAGCGATCAAGAGGTGGCTAATGTTGCCGAGTTTGTCTTCCGTGCCTTTATTCGTAGTGATATGCCGGGAGTGAGCGAAGAGGATCTGGATAAAGTTAAGCAAAAAAAAAACGAGTAGCCATTGAGCCTGCTGCTGATTCGGTATTACTGTATGACCCGAGTGAGCAGATAAAGCAGGGCGGCCCTATTCTGGTAGCACACTCTGACTACCTCAGCATTTCTCAAAATAAGAGTGTGCCCGACTATGAACGGGGCCGAGCAATCTATAACTACCGTTGCTATTTTTGTCACGGTTATTCAGGTGATGCGGTGACTCAGGCGGCAACCTATCTGGATCCAAAGCCAAGAAACTTTCGCACGACTGACCCCTTAAAGTTAACCAAAGAAAAAATGCTGGAAGTGGTGACGCTGGGTAAGCCCGGCACGGCTATGAAGAGCTTTGATGCGTGGTTAACATCGGATGAAATTGAGTTGGTGGTCGAGTTTGCTCGGCAAGAGTTTATGCTTAATAAGCGTGATAACACACGCTATCATACCGCTAAAAATGGCTGGCCCGATCATGAGCGTTATGCCATTGCGTTCCCATTCGCAACCGGTGAAATCCCAACAGATTCACTGGAAGAGGCGCTCACAGAGCAACAGATCGCTGGGCTTAAACTCTTTATGGAGAGTTGCGTGGCGTGCCATGATCGGGGTAAGGTCAGAAATGAGGGTGATGCATGGGTTCCCAAGGCTGTCTCATACCCTCGTAACGGATACTCACACCGCTCGGTAAGGCCGGATGCGGTTTCTGAAGCCTCTGTTTTTGGCAAGCATGACATCAAACCCATTATTGATGACCTGACCGAGCAGGAGCAGCAAGGAGAGGCGCTGTTTCAGGATGGCTGCGCTTTTTGTCATGGCATGGCGGGCACCGGTAAAAATTGGATTGGTAGTTTCCTGGAGCCACTGCCTCGCGATTTGACTGACCCGGAGCAGATGGCCGGTATGACCGCTAGTCGGCTGACCAAGGCGATCGAGGATGGTGTGGTTGATACCAAAATGCCGGCGTGGAAATCAGTGCTAACGGCAGAGCAGATTGCCGCACTGGTCGCTTACATTAACCGGGCGTTTTATCCGTTGGAAAAAGAGTCATAAATTTAAATTTGGAGTGAGCAGCATGGTTAAGGTAGGCGTGGTAGGGGGTACCGGTTATACCGGGGTTGAGTTGCTGCGTTTGCTGGTAAAGCACCCTGGAGTGATCCTGGCTGCGGTGACTTCGCGTGCTGATGCCGGTGTGCTGGTTTCTGAGATGTTTCCTAACCTTCGGGGTCATGTAGACTTCCCTTTCAAAGCGCCTGACCTGGCACTTTTAGCATCGTGCGATGTGGTGTTTTTTGCTACACCCAATGGCGTGGCGATGAAGATGGTGCCCGCTCTGTTGGCGGCTGGCGTGAAGGTTATTGACTTGGCAGCTGACTTCCGAATTAAAGATGTGTCACTCTGGAGTGAGTGGTACGGCATGCCACATGCCTGCCCCGAGTTGATCGATGAGGCGGTGTATGGTCTGCCAGAAATCAACCGTGAAGCGATTCAAAATGCCCGCTTGATTGCCAATCCGGGTTGCTACCCCACAGCCACCACGCTGGGGTTTTTACCGCTGATTGAAGCGGGCCTGGCTGATGTGAACCACTTGATTGCAGATGTGAAGTCTGGGGTGAGTGGTGCAGGGAGAAAAGCGCACGTCGCACACCTTCTATGTGAAGTGAGTGAGTCGATGAAAGCGTATGCTGTGCCGGGGCATCGGCATCAGCCTGAAATTTGTCAGACATTAAGCAGTCAGGCTGGCAGGCCGGTAGGGTTGACGTTTGTTCCCCACCTGACACCCATGGTGCGTGGTATTCATGCAACACTGTATGCGACTGTTATTGATCGGGATGTTGATCTACAGGCACTCTATGAACAGCGTTATGCAGATGACTGTTTTGTGGATGTTTTACCCGCAGGAGCGCACCCCGAAACGCGCAGTGTCAAGGGGTCTAATTTATGCCGCATCGCGATACACCGGCCACAAAACAGTGATGTTGTGGTGGTTCTTTCGGTTATCGATAACTTAGTCAAAGGGGCAGCAGGCCAAGCGATACACAATATGAATATTATGCTGGGGCTGGATGAGACGGCAGGAATTGATCATGTTGCACTGCTGCCCTAGTTTGAAATCAGTTGAGTAATCATTCTACAGGGCTGGAGATTAGAGCTTATCGCTCGAAATGGATGAAGCAGCTTGTACGGGTTCTCCTGCTTTTTTCAGCTCTTGCAATGGGCTACCTGCTGGGGTATCAACGTGCGGGTGAGCTGCTGCAGTTATTGCCGCAACAGATAGAGCAGCAGCAATTGACACTGGATGAGCAGCGGGCGCAGCTGTATGAATTAAAGCTGCAACTGCTACGATCAGCCCAGGAGCAAAAGGTCGATGAAGCGGCGATCACTGAAGTCAGGGCGCTGCTGAAAGAGCAGCAACAAGCCTTTTTGGAGTTGAGAGAGGAGAACGCTTTTTATCGAGGCATTGTTTCGCCGTCTGAGGCTAGATCCGGCACGCTTATTCAGCGCTTAAAGATTGTACCCTTGGCCGCCGCACAGCTGTTTCACTACCAGCTGGTGCTAACCCAGGTTTTAAAGAATGAGCGGGTGACAAGGGGGGTGGTGGAGATCACGCTTTCCGGTGTTTTAGAGGGGCGTGCTCATCACCTCTCGCTTCAGGAGGTTGATGATGGCGCAAAGAAAACACTAAACTACCGATTTAAATATTTTCAGATGTTTGAGGGCAGCCTACGGCTGCCTGATGGCTTCTCGCCGCGCTCGGTTGAGGTGGTTGTCAAGCCGCGGCGTGGTGGAAACACTATAAGTGAACGTTTTTCCTGGCCAGGAGCGGTGATCGAGGGGCGGTAGGTTCCTCGTTTTTTGTTAAAAATACTAGTCCGGAAGCTTGGCTAAAGTGAGGTGAACTATGTGGGATAAGAAAAAAAAGAGTAATGCCAATGGTAAAATTGACTCATTGATCGGCCCAAATACCGTCATCCATGGCGACTTACTCTTTAACGGTGGTCTGCATGTTGATGGAAAAATTATTGGCAATATTGTCTCTGATGGCGAAGGCACGTCGACTCTGATTGTTAGCAAGCAGGGTTATATCGAAGGCAATGTTCAGGTTGATCATGTGGTTCTGAATGGCAAGGTAAAAGGAGATGTTTACTCTTCTGAAAGTGTTGAATTGGCTTCTGAAGCGCGAGTGGAGGGCGATGTCTATTATGATCTTCTCGAAATGGCAATGGGAGCTGAAGTGAACGGTAGTCTGGTTCATCAGTCCAAGGAGCAGCAGCAGAAAGATGCGGTTGGCGTAAAAGAGCAGCAAGACGTGGTAGAATCTGCCGTAATGGGCTATCTTGACGAGAAGGCCCCACATTAAGTGTTATTGGTTTTGGAGAGGAGGTTAAGTGTTGACTGAATTAGCGATTGAAGAAGAGAACCCTATTATTTTTACCGATTCAGCGGCCAGCAAGGTTAAAGCACTCATTGTCGAAGAGGCAAATGATGCCTTAATGCTGCGAGTCTTTATATCAGGCGGCGGTTGTTCCGGGTTTCAATACGGTTTTACATTTGATGAAGCCGTTAATGATGGTGACACATGTGTCGAGAATGATGGGGTTAAACTCTTAATTGACCCGATGAGTTACCAGTATCTTGTCGGTGCTGAGATTGACTATACTGAAGGGCTGGAAGGGTCTCAGTTTGTCATTCGCAATCCGAATGCATCAACAACGTGTGGTTGCGGTTCGTCATTTTCAGTTTGATAGCCGTTTTGAGTTGACGGGGTGACCCACAAAAATAGGAGGTGTTAAGCCTCCTTTTTCTTTTGCACAGCGTAAAAGGTGAAAAATCGATGAGTGAATATTTGCCAGGCTTGGCGGGTGTGCCAGCGACCAAATCAAACATTTCGGATATTGACGGTGAAAAAGGAATCCTTTCATACCGTGGTTACTCGATTGAGCAGCTGAGTAAGCACAGTAGCTTTGAAGAGACGACACTACTGTTGTTGGATGGGCGGCTGCCATCGGCTGACGAGCTTGCGCTCTTTGATGAACAACTGAAGGCAAACCGCCGGGTTAAATATAATATTCGTTCGATGATGGAGTCGTTACCTGCCAGTGGCCACCCCATGGAGATGCTACAAACGGCGGTGGCGAGTCTGGGAATGTTTTATCCCGCGAACGACTGTTTGACCAGCCCGGAAATGTGTAACGATCTCGATTATGTGCATAACATGACGGTGAAAATCCTGGCACGTATGCCGGTTATTGTCACCATGTGGGAGCATATCCGCAGTGGTTATGACCCTGAAGAGCCGCGCTATGATTTATCGTTTGCAGAAAACTTCCTCTTTATGCTCAATCGTGAAGAGCCCGACCCGATGCTGGCTAAAATCTTCGATACCTGCTTGATTCTCCATGCGGAGCATACGATCAATGCCTCCACCTTTGCTTCACTGGTTACCAGCTCCACGCTGGCTTCACCCACCAGTGTTATTGCGGCGGCAATTGGTACCCTCTCAGGGCCACTGCATGGTGGGGCGAATGAAAAAGTGCTGGATATGCTGGGTGAAATCGGCTCCCCATCCAATGTGGTCGCCTGGCTGGATAAGAAACTGGCCAATAAAGAGAAGATCTGGGGCTTAGGGCACCGCGAGTACCAGGTAAAAGACCCTCGCGCCACCATTCTGCAAAAGCTGACGCTGGAGCTGATGGAGAGCAAAGGGAGTGCGCTTGACCCGATGTTTGAGACCGCCATGGCGCTGGAAGAAGCCGCAGAAGAGCGGTTGGCAGAGAAGGGTGTCTACCCGAATGTTGATTTTTACTCGGGGATTTTGTATCGCGAAATGGGCATCCCGGTTGATCAGTTCACCACGATCTTTGCCATATCCCGTGCGGCGGGTTGGTTAGCACACTGGCGTGAGCAGTTATTGGATAATCGTATTTTCCGGCCGACTCAAGTCTATATAGGTGAGCCACAACGAGAGTATGTGCCATTAGATAAACGATAGCAGAACACTCTTATGCTTAGACAGGGTGAATAGCGCCGAGAATGACCGGCTGCTCCGCCCCCGTCACCTCCGGTAAGTTACCCGTGGCACTATTTAATGTTTGCCGTGCCAGCCAGGCAAAAGCGCAGGCCTCTACCCAATCAGGGTCGAGGCCTATTTTTTTGCTGGAGTGAAGGAACGGAGCTTCTAGTAGCTGCTTTAATCGGCGCATGAGTTGTTTGTTATGCGCCCCACCACCACAGACATATACGGCTGAAATGGCAGTGGGGTGTCTATTGACCGCCATGGCAATGCAGGAGGCGGTCAACTCACACAGTGTCGCCTGCACATCCTGGGGAGAGGTTGATGGAAATGCCTTTAAATGCTGGTCAAGCCATTCAATGTTAAAGAGTTCACGGCCAGTACTTTTTGGTGGAGGGCGCTGGATGTATTCTTCTTGGAGTAGGCTCTCCAGAAGTGGCTGCACTACACGGCCGGTTCTGGCCCATTGGCCATCAATGTCGTAACGCTGCTGTATATGGCGTTCGCACCAAGCATTCATCAATAAGTTACCGGGCCCGCAATCAAAACCACTCACCACGCTTCCTGCTTTGCCGGATAAAAAAGTAAGATTGGCAATGCCACCGATATTAAGAATGCAGCGCTGCTCTTGTTCTGAGTCAAATAACAGTGCATGAAAGGCTGGGACTAGCGGTGCGCCCTCTCCTCCCGCTGCAATGTCACGGCTGCGGAAGTCTGCGACGGTGGTGATTCCGGTGCGCTGAGCAATCACGGCAGCCGAGCCTATTTGAATTGTGAAGGGCGGTTTTGCGTCCGGGCGGTGGCGTATAGTCTGCCCATGGCTGCCAATGGCGGTGATCTGGTTTGGAGAGAGCTGTTGTTTGTGGAGGAGCTGAAGTACTGTATCTGAAAAGAGCTCTCCCAGCTGGTAATCGAGCGCTCCTGATCGCTCCAGCTCATTATTGCCTGGTGCGCATAATGCAATAATTTTTTTGCGCAGTTGCGCTGGCATTTCAGTGCTGAGAGTACCTAAGAGAGAGAGTTGGTCGTTGCAGAACTCGATAGCGACACTATCTACGGCATCTAAACTGGTGCCCGACATCAGGCCGATATAGATCTCACGGCGAGTTGCTTTGTCTCTCATTAGAGGCTGTTTTTGGCCAGTGCAATGCCACGGCTTAAAACATTTAGCTGGGCCAAAATAGGTTGGGTTTGTGCCAAAAACTCTTTTTTGTAGGCGGTCTTGATGGGTTGTGCATCTGGGAACTTAACGGTCAGTGGGTTGCGGTGTGTGCCATTGACACGGAACTCATAGTGAAGGTGTGGCCCTGTGGCAAGCCCGGAGCTGCCGACAAAACCAATAATATCGCCTTGTTTAACGTAACTACCCTTTTTTTGTCCGCGTTTGAAATTGGAAAGATGAGCGTAGAGCGTCGTATATTGTGTCCCGTGCTGGATCACTACGGTCGTGCCATAACCCCCTTTTGTTCCTCGGAATATGATTTTACCATCACCCGCTGCTTTTATGGGGGTCCCCGTAGCGGCTGCATAGTCAACGCCACGGTGAGGGCGTTTCTTGCCGAGGACGGGGTGGTGTCGTTCACGGGTGAAACGTGATGATATGCGCCGGAAGTCGACGGGTGAGCGAAGGAATGCCTTCCGCATACTGCGTCCTTCGGGGGTGAAATATTGGTTGACCCCTTTTGCATTGGTGAAGCGGACAGCTTCAAAGGTTTTCCCTCTGTTGGTAAATTGTGCGGCTACGATATCGCCGTAGCCTATCCTCTCACCATCAAGGTATTTCTCCTCATAAAGGACGGTAAAGCGATCCCCTTGGCGTATATCCAATGCGAAATCAATGTCCCAGCCAAAAATTCCCGCCAGCTCCATGATGAGGTTATCAGTAAGTCCCGCCTGTTGCCCAGACCGGTAGAGCGAGCTGCTAATGGTGGCGCTGGCATGTGTAATACGCAGCTCGGGTGAGCGTATCTCTTCTCGGGCGCTAAAGCCTTTGCTATCACGCTCAATAATTAATGTGTGGGTGGCATCCGTTTTATAGCTCAGTCCCGCTAATTGTTTCGTATTATCGGCGCGGAACGCTAGAGAGTGCCCAGGGCGTATATCTTTGAGTGCGGCCGTTACAGGCCCAAGTTGCATTATATCGTGCAGTTCGCGAGGGCTAAACCCTTCGCGCTTGAAGATGGCCGCAAGTGTATCCCCTTTTTTGACCGTCACATTGTTCTCTTGAAAGGTAGGCGGCGCACTCTCCTTAGTAGGCGTGGTTGCAACGGACTCAATTTGCGGCGGGATACTTAATTGGAGATTTTTTAGCGGTAAGTGATCGCTACTTGCAGCACGGGTAGCCTCCGCATCGTTTGTTGGTAGCAGGGTAATCACTGCAGCTAACAGGATTCCGCAACTTAATAGTATCCAGTGAGTTGTTGAGAGCCTGTTTTTTAGGGCGGAGGGATTTTTTAGTTTCCCAGATTTGAAGTCGTGATTAATCATGTTGACCTGGTTGCTGTTTCATACACTATAGCGAAGCGCCTACTCTCTGATATTGGAACTATATAATAAAAGTTGAGTGATTGCGACGGTGCGGCTCCCAAGCTTGAGAGCCGCGCCTCAACTTTTACTCTTTTTACGGCTGTTTTGCCCAATGGGTGGAGTGTGGGATAATGAGGGGTGTTGAGCTGATATCATTCAGTTCGTGGTAACAAGAATTAGAGTCAAGTTGGAGGAAATATGTCTGAGTTGCAAAGGCAGCTAACAGAAATAAAGCGCGGTGTCGAAGAGTTGCTGCTGGAGGATGAGCTTGTTGAGAAGCTCAAGCAGGGTAAGTCGTTGCGGATAAAGGCAGGCTTCGACCCAACGGCGCCCGATCTTCATCTTGGGCACACCGTATTGCTTAACAAGCTGCGTTGTTTCCAGAATCTCGGTCATGAGGTGATGTTCCTTATCGGCGACTTCACCGCGATGATTGGTGACCCAACGGGTAAGAGTGCCACACGTCCACCGTTGACACGTGATGATGTGATTGAAAATGCAAAGACCTACGAGCAGCAAATTTTCAAGGTGCTTGATCCGGAAAAAACATTAGTGATGTTTAACTCCAGCTGGATGAATGAAATGTCATCCGCCGATTTGATTCAGTTGGCAGGTAAGCACACGGTTGCACGCATGTTGGAGCGGGATGATTTCAGCAAGCGTTATAACTCGGGGCAATCAATCTCAATCCATGAATTCCTCTACCCATTAATACAAGGCTATGACTCAGTAGCCATGAAGGCAGATGTGGAGTTGGGTGGTACCGATCAGAAGTTCAATCTATTGGTGGGCCGTCAGCTGCAAACATCATTTGGGCAAAAACCGCAGGTAGTGATGACAATGCCGATTCTTGAGGGGCTGGATGGCGTACAAAAAATGTCCAAATCACTCAATAACTATATTGGCATAAATGATGCTCCTGATGATCAGTTTGGTAAGTTGATGTCCATATCGGATGAGCTTATGTGGCGATATTTTGAATTACTGAGTTTTCGCCCGATGTCAGAGATCGAAGCGTGGAGAGAAGAGGTGAGGCAGGGCAAAAACCCACGAGATGTTAAGTTTGAGTTGGGTCGCGAGCTGGTTGCCAGATTCCATGGGAAAGAGGAGGGCGACAAGGCTGTAGAGGCTTTTATTCAGCGCTTTCAAAAAGGAGCGATGCCGGATGCGATTGAGGAGAAGAGTGTAACCGCAGTGGATGGCGTGATAGGTATCGCCTCGCTATTGAAAGCCGTGGGCTTAACCCCAAGTACCTCGGATGCAATGCGTATGGTTAAGCAGGGTGCTGTCAAAATAGATGGTGAGCGTGTGGAGGATGTGCGTTTAAAAATGAGTTTGGGCAGTGAACATGTCTATCAGGTTGGAAAGCGTCGCTTTGCCAAAGTTAAGGTTGTATAGCCTAGATAATGCGCGAATTGCGCAATCTCCCTGCAAAACCAAGCGCCTGTCGATCTTTGCGTAAACTCGTGAAACACCCGGAATGGGTCGGCCTAGCATGGCTCGCAGAAAGCCTATTTTTCTCGATGTAAAATAAACCTAAGAAAGTTATTGACGGTGGATAGAAAAGGCGTAGAATGCGCCGCTCAGTCAGGTTAAAGCCGGGCAGAGAAGCGGCGAAGCCGGATTGTACTTAGGGTTAAATAATAAGTTCATGATTGGAATGAGTCGGTACTTAGCAAGCGCATATTGTTGTTTAAGTATTTGATAAGTAGATAATTTTAAATACTTATTGACAAGCAAAACTGGCGGAGTATAATTCGCCACCTCGAATCGAAAGACTCGAACCGCTCTTTAAAAAATTGATCAAGTAATCTGTGTGGGTGCTTGCGTTAGAGGTAGATCGAAAGAACTATCGATGTAAGTAGTCT